>JAFZFR010000048.1 GCA_017555805.1 Alistipes sp.
AGTGAGTGTCATCACCAAGTGCTGTGGGATGCCGTTCACTGGCATGATGTATGGCAAGTTAATCTCTGTTGTAGTTGTTGAAGAGAGCTCAATCTTCGCCTTCTCGGCAGCCTCCTTCAAGCGCTGCAACGCCATAGCGTCGTGACGAAGGTCGATGCCGTGCTCTGCCTTGAACGCCTCTGCCATATAGTCAATCAACACATGGTCGAAGTCATCACCACCGAGGTGAGTATCACCGTTTGTCGATTTAACCTCGAATACGCCGTCGCCCAACTCGAGGATAGAGATATCGAATGTACCACCACCCAAGTCGTAAACTGCAACCTTCATCTCGGCATCCTTCTTATCCAAGCCGTAAGCCAAAGCCGCAGCGGTTGGCTCGTTGATGATACGGCGAACCTTCAAACCTGCAATCTCACCAGCCTCCTTTGTAGCCTGACGCTGTGAGTCAGAGAAGTAAGCAGGAACTGTGATAACAGCCTCTGTAACCTCCTGACCGAGGTAGTCCTCGGCAGTCTTCTTCATCTTCTGCAAGGTGATAGCAGAGATCTCCTGTGGAGTGTACTGACGGCCGTCGATATCAACACGAGGAGTGTTGTTGTCGCCACGCACGATAGAATAAGGTGCGCGAGAGATGTCTGAAGTTACCTTATCATACTGCTCACCCATGAAACGCTTGATTGAGAAAACCGTACGCTTTGGGTTAGTGATAGCCTGACGCTTTGCTGGATCACCCACCTTGCGCTCGCCACCATCGGTGAACGCTACAACAGATGGAGTTGTACGATGACCCTCTGCGTTTGGAATAACAACGGGCTCGTTACCCTCCATTACCGAAACACAAGAGTTTGTAGTACCTAAATCAATACCAATAATCTTTCCCATAATCTAGAATATTTTATTTGTTATTACTTATTTTCTTTTCCGCTACTGCCCTTTTATCGTGGCAGACGCTATAACTACAATCAAACGCTATACCAAACCGCAATTCGCAGTAAAAATTCCATTTTTGGCGCAAAAATACTGACAACAGTCGCTTTTGGTCTGCCATTTTGACTGACAAACTGTGCCAAATGACATTTTTCTGCGAGATTTTTCTTTCTTTCCACCCTTCTGCCAATTCCAAACGGGGCGTGCCAAAGGTGTGTGCCAGAAAAAATGGAATTTGTATAATATGAGTGTTTTTTAGGCGCACGAAGTCCGAGAAACCACAGTTTACCTGTCGTATATGAGAATTTCGAGGGCAAGTGCAACAAAGAAAACGCCATATTAGGCACCCCTCTACAACAAAAAAAGCCGACCAAATTGGTCGGCTCATACCTGGGAACAAAAATATTACTTGTTCTCGTTCAAAATGCGCATAGCTGCGTCGAGGATAGCTGTATCGTCCAAAGTCACAACACCACCGTCTGGACCCTGCTCGATATGAACACCAGCACCAGCAACAGCGTCCAAATGTCTTCCACCGAAGTAGTTGCGAACGCTCTCTACATCAATACCTAATTCATCTGCAATACGCTGTGAGCTACCGCTGGGCAACTTATCCTTGATACGGCGCAATTCGTTAAATGTAATAATCATAACTTTCTATTTTAAGGTTTATATAATTTTAATAAGATTTCGCTATTAAATCTTGTTTGCAACATAAAATTACAACATTTTTTTTACACTACAAAATTATATTCAAAAAAAATTAAAAAAAATGAGAATTACCCTCTGGGCAACTCTCATTTTTTTCTTTTTTGCTACTTTTCCGCTCCTTCGCTACAACTTTCTCTTCTCGATGAAGATCTGGAACAGCAGAGGCTGATATGGCTGAATCTCCGATGTGATAGTTGTGGTTGTCGTAGAACTATCGGTGTAGTAGGAGTTGTTATAGTAGTTATTGTAGTAGTAACTATCGTAGTAGTTATTGTAGTAATCACCATAGCCATAACCGCCGTAACCGTAGTAATTATTATAGTAGTTGTTGTAGTAACTATTGCCGTAATAACTGTTGTAATAGTTGTAGTAGTTATAGTAGTCGAGGTAGTCCTGCACCTCCGATGATGACGAAGAAGAACTTGTCGTACCCGACACACCCGTTGCGCCGTAGGCGTTCGACGAGCCTGTGAGGATTGCGTTCCACGCGCCGAGTTTCATCTGTGGCAGGGCGTAGGTCCACGCATCCACATACGATGAGTCGCCATCTACGGTGAAGTCCAGCGCCTCATCCTCGGTGGTAATCTCCTCGCCAGCGTAGATAATCTCCTTCACCTCGCGGATGTTGGTATCGACGATAAAGCCATCCATCAGGCGTGTGATGTACCAGATGTTCGCCGAATAAACCGAGTCGATAGACTCCGCCTTCTCGGGCTTTACACCCTCGCCGAAGCGCTTGATGAGTACCCTGTCAATCTCCTCGTTGATTGCGTCGAGCGACTTTGTGCCGTAAATCTTACCGCGTGAGTACTCTGTCTGACCCTTGTAGAGGAGTGTATCCTCGCGCAAGCAGTCGAAGTTAAGGCGCTTGCGTGGCGTATAATTATAATTAATGTATAGCGCTGCGATTGTATCCACCGCCAGGTGCCACTTGTCGTCGTAGGTCACCTTCTCGCCATTCTCCAGACGCTCGTTCATCTTCGATGCTGACTCCTCTGCCGCCTTATCCTCGGCAACCAGACCACCGTTCACCTCTGCGAATGACTTAATCCACTGGTCCTCGTATGCCACTGGGTTGTTGATATGACCCCACACCTGCACCTCAACAATCATTGGGCGCTTTGCGTCGAGTTCATACTGACCCTCATAACCGCCATCGCCACCCATAGTCTTGTCGCCAGCGGCTACCGATGATGGGAGGTAAAGGCGCATCTTGCTACCATAGCGTGCCGCATACTCCTCGCCGTGGATGTTGAGTTTGTTGCGAATTGACATATATGTACCCTCGGGCATCGAGGTGTTCTCCTCGCCGCAGTAGAGGAAGAATGGCACATAGTGCGTGTGGTCTGTGTAGGAGTTCTGCAAGCGCGCATACTCGTCGCTACGGGTCAGCACGATATTACCCGCCAGGTCGCGGCAGGTCACATCGAAGCGCACCCACGCATCGCTGTGGCGCACGGGCAGACTGTCGGGGCAACCCTCGTCGAGCAACTCAACATAGTAGCCGCCCATTGGCTGATAACTATCCAACAGGTCGGGGCGGTTGAGTTCCATCCACGCCTTGAGTGCGATAGTCTCAATCTCATCGAATGTCAATTCGTTGCTTTCAACGCACGAAACGAGCGAGAGCATCAATGATGCACACACTACACAAAATATACGACTAATAAATTTCATATCTAAATCAAATCTTTTCTTAATTCACAAAGGTTAGTGCTTGGTCACCTTGCTGATGGTGTAATACCACGCCACCGCTGTACCCTTCACCACCAGACCCACCGCCTGCTTGTCGTAGGCCGCCTCGTAGGTCATATACACCTCCACCTGGTCTGCCTCGCGGCAACCCAATAACGATTGCTCAACACCTTTTATTATATTGGTCTCGCCCAATTTCACCACCAGCGGCTCTGCCGACCAGAATTTGGTATCCAGACCCTCCGCCTCCATCTCTGCGAGCACCTCGGCGTCGTTGGTGTAGTAGATATTGCTATCGCTGGGGCGGCTGCCCGAGAACTCATAGGCTGTAAATTTCAGTTCCACCACATCCCCCATCTCCACCTCGGCTTGCAGGTCGCGGTCGGCGGCGTAGTAGGTTGCAATGTAGCGATAGACATCGGGCGCTAATCGCTCATAAAATGGAGGGTTGTACTCAATCGAGTTCGCCACCTCCTCTTTTGGGATGAGGCGGGGACTGTGCGACGATGTGAGGTAACGCTCGATGGAGGTACGCTGCTGCTCGACCTTTGTCTGGTCGTCATTGCATCCCACCAAAGCCGTCATCGCCACCGCCACGACCAAAGTTATGAGTACTCTAAATTTCATACTAACCCTATAATCGTGCAAATTTACGCAAAATAATCTATTCGACAAATTTAGCACCAAGAAATATTCATTTTATAAGGTATAACCGCCCATTTCCGCCACAACAAAGGGGGCACCGAATGCCCCCTTGATAATTTTTGTTGTTATGTGATTGCTACTCAAAAGTATGAGTGAAAGTTGTTTCAAATGTCTCGCCGTTTGTAGTCATTTCGATTGTGAAGGTGTACTCGCCAGCCTTTTCGGGCTGCGAAGTGAATTCAATCTTTGCCACATAACTTGGCGAAATCTTACTGGTTGTAAAATATGCCCACAACAACTTTGTAACATCTGCATTAACGCTGGAGAAAGGCATTGTGTAACAAACTCTATCGCCATATCGCCAGTCGTCCGTTAAAGAAAAATGCTTGTACCCATTTTTGATAAATGGATAGAATGAGCAAAATCCCAATTGCGCAATATCATCCAATGATTCCCCTGCGGGATGTTCTGCATCAAAATCACTATCACAACTGATTGATATTTTTTCAATTGGATAGGCAAGCGCAGGTGCCTCACCTGGATGAACACCTATCTTACAATAATTATCGTTGTATAGATTTGCCAATTCTAACGCCTTTTCAGATACTTCGTGAAGGGTGTTATACTCCTCCCCCGACACTTTCAAACATAGTGTTCCGTTTTTATTATCTACAGCAATCTCAGATGCCACAAGATAGTTTGTGATATAATGGGATGTTACTTTTGTATGTTCATCTTTCACTTCGGGAGAAGATTCTTTACAACCATAGAAAATAGCAATAGTAATTGCTAATAAAAATATCTTTTTCATTGTTATCATCAAATTAAATTAATATTTACGAATACCGACAACAGCCGTTACATTATTTTGGTAATTATATGGATCTACACTCCGAGTTGGGTCAGGGTAATCGGGAAGACTATAAGGAGCAAATATTTCACTCAAGAAAAATCCATCGCAATTACCATTCCATCCCCAATTGTTTAAAAAATAATACCCCTGGAAATAAGAATATGACAATATAACCTCATCTAATTCATTATATCCTCTGTAATTAATTCGTAATTCCATTAAACCATGAGTGAGCCATCGATGTCCAGAATCTCCATCGTTTCCGCCTAACAACACAGGATAACCATTTCTAAGTTCACTGTAAACTTGTCCCGCATCGTAGTCTATCAACTGCCCCCCACTAGCATATCCAAAATTCCTTAAAGTGCGTGCAATGTCACTTGGTGATGCACCGCTACTGCTAACACCATAATTCATATCCAAATTGTTACTTAATCCTAATTGTTGCATTAAGCGTGCAATTTGATCAGTCCCCGTTGCGTTTGGACTTGATTTTCTCATTTCTGTCCAATTGAAAGAATATCCATTGTAAGTATTTGGGTATTGGTATATCGCCATCAATTGAGCAACAGCAGTTGCGACACATCCCGTTTTAGCGATTTCATTATTATCTGTATAACAATATGAATTATAAGGATGACCTTGCCCCCATTTTACAGGACAATAACCATACTTCATAGTGTGATAAATTAAGGTATCCTCTTGTGTTTCTCTTACTGGAAGTTCAAGTGATGGAAGAGAGTCTCGTGGCGGAATAGGATCGTCAAATCCAATAGAAGGAATAGTATCAGCAACTCCTATCCTCTCAACATAATAATCCTCCATTCTTGAGTAGGCAATCTCAAAGCCTGGGTTATCAATCTCTGTTTCGGGAGTTAATTCGCCTTTGAAAGTAAGCGCCAAAAGCGGTTCGACTCTATCGTCGCCCGACATAATAGCAAAACCCTCGTTGTCGCCAAAATTGAAGATGTGGAAATAAGGCTCAACCTCCTCGCCTGCGCGAGTTGCCAAAGCCGCCTTACCCCTTGTATAGACACTGGTGATTGGTGGAATCTGCATAGCATCACCACCTCGCGTGGAAGGGATTTTCATTTTAAGAAGTAATTTTTCGAGGTTTTCGCGTGCCTCGACTTGCGTCACCTCGTGTGACAATTTCGCTTTTAGTTGCTCACGCACATTGTTTGTTGCGGGCTCTTGCTCATAACTTAAATTGTCTGCGCAACCCCATAGACTCCACACAGCAGTACAAATTAAAAGAGCACAAATTAGAAAATTAAAACTCTTTTTCATACGCTTTTATTTTGATTAGGTTTGGTTTTCGTATGCAAGTTACAAATTATAACCGAGTTTTCAAACAAAATGGAGGAGAAATTTACTTTTTTAGCAAAAATTAGCCTTTTTAGCGAATATTGGGCATAAAAAACTGCCCAACTCGAAAGTCGGGCAGCAGGGGTGGGAATATCATTAAATATTAGATAGCGAATGACTCTATGCTACATCCTGCGCAGAACCTGACGAACTGCATCCTCGACACTAATCGAGGGCTCATCCTTGAGCAGAGCCTTCACAACCTTCTCCGACGCGCCCTTCTGGAAACCAAGCATCACAAGCGCCGCAACAGTTTCGTTAAACACCTCATTATCAACATCTTCTGCCGGCTTGACAGCCTTCGCCTCTAGACCCAAATCAATCATCTTGCCATTGAGTTCAACGATAATCTTCTGCGCCGTCTTTAGACCCAAGCCCTTCACATTCTTCAACAGCACGGCATTGCCCGTAGAGATAATATTACGCAACTCCGAGGTCGAGTAGGTTGATAAAATCATTCGCGCCGTATTGCCGCCCACGCCCGACACGCTGATGAGCAGGCGGAACAACTCGCGCTCCTGACGAGTAGCGAAACCATAGAGTATCTGCGCATCCTCGCGCACCACAAAGTGCACATACAGACGAGCCTGCTCCTGACCCTCGATAGCCGAGAAGGTCTGCAACGAAATGTGGATGTAATAACCCACGCCAGCGGCCTCCACGACAGCGTATGTGGGTGATAATTCGGCGAGTGTGCCCGATATATATTCGTACATAGTGAGTTAATTTTAATTGCAATGATGACAAAATTAAATATTTTTTCCTATCTTTGTCGATTATTGCGAAAATAATACAAAAAAAATCAAAAAAGAATAGAATTATGAAGAAGATCTTTTTATCAATGATGGTTGCTTGCGCAGCACTCGTTGCTTGCCAGCAGCAGGCTGCCACAGAGGCTTCAGCAGAGGGCGAGGCTGCTGCAACAGAGACTGTTGTAGAGGGTGACCTGGCTTATGTTCGTGTAGAGTATGTACTCGCCGAGAGCGAGATTTACAAGACAGAGGGTGTCGCTTTGCAGGAGAAGACCGAGAAGGCACAGAAGTCTTGGGAGCAGAAGGAGAAGAACCTCCAGTATGAGGCTACCCAGCTCCAGGAGAAGTATCAGAAGGGTTTGATTACAACCGCTGACGCACAGAAGCAGAGCCAGTCAATCGAGAAGCGCGCCGCTAACTTCCAGACTAACACACAGAAGGAGGCACAGGCACTCGACGAGGAGAATTTCGTATTCACAAACCGCACACAGGATTTGATTATGCGTGCTATCAAGGAGGTGAACTCTGACGGCAAGTATAAGATGGTTGTGAACGCAACTGCATTGCTCGACGCAGCAGATGCACTCGACATCAGCGAGGCCGTATTGGCCAAGATGAACGAGCTCTACGCAAAGGAGAAGAACGCACCTGCAACAACCGAGGAGACAAAGTAATTTTTCCCCGAAGGAAAGAGAAAGCCTGCTAACTTATGTTGGCAGGCTATTTTTTTATAAGTGGCAGCGAATGCTACCTTTTATTTCTAGGTTTCGTTGTTAAGATTGATTGAAAATACTCCAATATTGCCTGGCGCTGTGCTGGTGTAGCCGAAAGATAACGACACTTGCCATCTGCCGCGGGGGTGAACTGCGTCACGCCCTTGCCGACAACCTTGATATTACCAGGCTCGCTGATTGTAAAGCATCCTGCATCGGGATGACACGCATAATACGCCGCAATAACATCCCACGTTGGGCGGTTGTAAGGCATCTGCATATAGTGCTTGTAAGCCTCCACCATAGGATGAGCCTCCGCCCACGCAAAATCCTGCTCGATGCTTGAACCAGGGTACTGCACCTGGTCGCCCAACTGCCACGGAGTAAAGACCATAGGCACAGGCGAGGTCTCAAAGAAGGTGCGCGCCGCCGCCAAATCGTTAAACACATTATACTCGGCAAAATCGGGGATAACAAACTCGCCCGCCATCACCGAAAAATACTTCACTTTCTTTGCCACCAACTCGCGACCCGAGAGTTTTGAATATCTGTCGGGCGCACTCTCCAGCAACTGCGCTATGGTGGTCGAGAAGCCCACCGTCACAATCACCACCGAGTTATCAGCCTCCTTCGCCAGCAGTCGGCGGTACATCGCAACAGCCTCCTCGTAGTTCTCCTTCTTCGAGCGAGCAAACAGAGGCGCGCCCTCCGCATCGGTCATCTTGCAGGTCTTGGTGCAGTAATCTACGCAATCCATATCCTTCACACAACCGCTATTCACGCCGATAGGTAACTTCTTGTAGCCGTACCAGTTACGCATAATGTCGATATACTCCTTCGAGTGGGGGTTATCCTTGTGCACGCCCACGCCGAGCAGGCGGATGTTGCCCGCATCCATATTCTTAAAGAGCAGGTCGAGCGCCATAGCATCGTCGATGTCGTTACCCATATCGGTCTCAAAGATAATCGCCTGTGGCTTGCCGTCAGTCGCCGCCACCGCCGAGATTGCGCCACACATCACCGCCAGGCACATAAGCAGAAAAAATCGTTTCATAATATTAGGTTTTAGGTTTTCTTTACAATAACAAATATAGTGATTTTTATCATCACATCAAATCAACAATGCCCTATTTTGGCAAACTGTCGTCACTCTTTTCTATATACTCCCAAGTGACACAATGCAACGCACCACCCTTGTTTATCAGCGGCTTGGCATATATAGGCATTATTCTCAGGTCTGGAAATAACTTTTCGAAAGTCTCAATCGCCGCTAGATCATTATCGCAGTCAATGTTTTCCGACAAGCAAGGAAGTAAAATAGCGTTCGGTAAGCGCAAATAGTTCAGATAGCACCAAGCATCTTTATCCTCCTTGCAATGATAGTCTAGTTCCACCACTTCAAAATGAGCTCCCAAAATCCTCACGAGCCTCTTGTGAAAATCTTTATCCGTGCACTTCCAACAACTATTCAGCAACACCCTACCATCACCCATATATGCCACCATACCATCTGCGTGTCCACACTCATCACGCATATCCCACGGCAAAAGCACAACTTCGGCGCATAAAGAGCGCTCAAGATGGCTTAACAAATAAGATTGCGACCACTTAGGGTTTTCCATAAAAATTTTATCGGTCATCAAGACCTTATTGTCGCAACGAACATAATTTCCACCATCGAAAACTATATCCATATTGGTTGGAGTGAAAAGATTTAACTCCGCACAAGCATCATCTTGATTGGTTATATATTGTCGATAGTTCTCTTTTTCCAATAAATAGTCTGGGCGATATTGATATTTAGAGTATGCGCCATCATTAAAAATCATTACTGGCATATAGTCCCTGCACCAATAATCTTTCGTAAATTTCAACTCTCGATGCTCTACCTTCAAACTCTCCAGCGCATTATGTATCGCCGCAGCTATGCCTGTAGTATTTTTGGTTGTTCGCAGATATTCAGAGGTATATATAATCGGTTTTCTCATATCAAATCTTATCCAATCGGGTAAAACTCCATTTTCTTTCGCATTTCTCCTTTCCCTCCTTCGGCACAATGTACTGCGTTTCACTCTCCGACTTATAAACGCCTTGACGCGATTTTATAAAGAGTTCTGTTTTCTGTTCTCGTGGCACTGAATCCCACTCTATTTTGCTGTTTCCCATCAACGAAAAGCCGTTCAGCAAAAGATACAAGTAGGTTGATTGTGTGTTAAAACAATATTTCTCGCTTCTTTCAAACTTCTGTTCGCCTTTATTCCATTTTAGATATTTACCATCTTTATCCACCACCTCATAGGCGCGAATAAGAGCCGACGCTCTATATTGATTTTCCTTTTCAAATGTGATATCAAACCCCGAATTATGGGCGTGCAAAGTCATCAGCGGGAAATATGGAACTTCCAGATTTTCAACCATATTCTTCCCGTTTCGGTGGTAAACTATCGGGTCGTGCACTCCCTCTTCCGTTTCGCTATGGAAATAAAACTCTACTGTTCGGATATATATTTTATACTCATCACGAACATTAATATATCCCCCATAAAGAAATGCCGGAGCAAGGTTATTGAACTTATCAAAAAGTTCCGTTTCATCCGAACTGCCCTGGAATTTTTCAAGGCGAGAAAACAAACTATCCATAAGGTGTTAATCTTAGTGTTTGAACAAAGATACTTATTTTTCGTGCAAACCAACATTCCACTCTGCTCTTTTTTGTCGAAAAAGGCTTCATTATCCTCGTTTAAGGTTCTTTTGTTTCGTACCAAAGTCACAATATCTTTTACAAACAAAACAATATTTTTGAGTTGTGGAATTTTTGTATTATATTTGCATCGTCATTCAGGGGCAGAGGTTCTACTGCCGATAAAATCAGCAAATTATATAAACACTCACAATATGCTACAAGATTTAAGCACTCTCGAAGGTAAGACCCTCGCGGAATTACGAGAAATAGGCAAGGTGTTGGGTATCACCGACTCTGCGCTTAAGAAAAAGGAGTTACTTGACCGAATTAAAGCAATTGCTACGGAGAGCATCGCCGAGGAGAACGCCTCGGAGGCTACCACCGCAGAGAACGAGCCAGCAGTGAGCGAGCCAGCGGCTGATGCGCCAAAGAAGCGCGGTCGTCGCCCTCGTATGAACTCGCTACGCATTGAGGAGAACAAGCCCGCCTCGGAACTCACACCCGAGAGCACTCGTATCATACCATTAGAGAACTCCCAAACCACCACTCCGCCTGCAGAGGTTGCCGTTCAGGATGAGGCTACCGTCGCTATTGAGGTAGTGGCAGAGGAGAAGGCAGAGGAGAAGGTCATCAAGACCGAGAAGCCAGCCGAGGCTCCACAGCCAAAGCGCCGCGGTCGCAAGCCAAAGGCAGCACCAGCCGAGGAGGAGAGCGCCGAGAACGCCACTCCAGCAGGCGAGGGTGAGCCAAAAGCAGAGCCAGCGCCACAGGCAGAGCCAGCACCGCAGAAGGATATTTTCGCGGGCGAGATTATCGGCGAGGGCGTGTTGGAGGTTATGCCAGATGGTTATGGTTTCCTCCGTTCGGCAGATTACAACTACCTGAACTCACCAGATGATATCTATGTTTCGCCATCACAGATTAAACTCTTCGGTCTGAAGCCTGGTGACACCATCAGCGGCGTCATCCACCCACCAAAGGAGGGCGAAAAGTACTTCCCTCTGATTCGCGTGAACGAGATTAACGGCCTTAAGCCAGAGTACATCCGCGACCGCGTGCAGTTTGAGTATATGACACCGCTCTTCCCAAGCGAGAAATTCAACCTCACGGGCAAGGGTCACAACTCACTTTCAAATCGTGTCGTGGACCTCTTCTCGCCTATCGGCAAGGGTCAGCGCGCACTGATTGTGGCACAGCCAAAGACTGGTAAGACAATGCTCCTGCAGTCTATCGCAAATGCCATTGCCGACAACCACCCAGAGGTCTATATGATTGTGTTGCTCATCGACGAGCGCCCAGAGGAGGTGACCGAGATGGCTCGCAATGTGAACGCCGAGGTTGTGGCATCGACCTTCGACGAGCAGGCATCACGCCATGTGAAAGTTGCCGAGATGGTCCTGGAGAAGGCAAAGCGAATGGTTGAGTGCGGTCACGATGTGGTAATCTTCCTCGACTCTATCACCCGCCTTGCGCGCGCCTACAACTCGGTGCAGCCAGCATCGGGTAAGGTGTTGTCGGGAGGTGTGGATGCCAACGCTCTGCACAAGCCAAAGCGCTTCTTCGGTGCGGCGCGTAACACCGAGGAGAAGGGCTCACTCACAATCATCGCCACAGCCCTCATTGACACTGGTTCGAAGATGGATGAGGTGATTTTCGAGGAGTTCAAGGGTACGGGTAATATGGAGTTGCAACTCGACCGCAAGTTGGCCGACAAGCGCATCTACCCTGCTGTGAATGTCATTTCGTCGGGCACACGCCGCGAGGATTTGCTGCTCACGCGCGAGGTGATGAACCGCACCTGGGTTATGCGAAAGTACCTCTCGGAGATGACCACCGTCGAGGCTATGGAGTTCCTGCAAAAGCAGATGGGACTCACCGAGTCAAACGAGGAGTTCCTCGCAACGATGAATCAGTAGAAAAGCAACAAAGGTCTGCACAACTCGAAAGTTGGCAGACCTTTTTTTTCGACATACATCAACGGCTATCAAATTCTCGGGCGGCGCACCGTATCGGCAATCGTGATGATGATATACACTATAATGCTATAAATAGGAGCAATCAAGGCTACCTTAAAACCACTGCAATAGACTGAAAATGGGATTCTATTACCCACCTTCGCACACGCATCCGCCATATCACTCACGCCCATCAAAAACGACATTACGCCAATGGCAAGAACAACCTTGCCCAATGACTTAACCCACGCGGGCGCCTTCCACGCCGCGAACAACGCGCAGACCAATGCGATTGTTATAAGTGCCATAAAATGCCAACCGCCCGCCATAAATGTTTGAGGAAGAGTCATACCTGGTTCAGGCTCCATCATTATGGGTTCTGCTACTTGTAATAAATTGAACAACATAATCACTGAATTTTTAAGTTTAACATTTTGAGTTGGAATTCCAATGCAAAAATAACAACGATTACCCTTAAACGCACCATTTTCATGCTGTCAAAACCCTCTTTACAATGGTCAAAAGGCTCTTTTGAGCCAATATGGGGATTTGGCAAAAAGTAAAGTGATTTGTTTCCTGATATTTTTCTTACCTTTGCTATGGAAACACCTTACTTTGTATGAGATATTTTGTGATTATAGGATATTGGTGCGTTGCCGTTGTTGTCATCGCGTCCATTTTTGTGAGTTTTGATTACACATTCTCGCACGCCCTTTTTATGGCGTCATTGTACCTCCCCGCCCTACTATGCCTACGCATTATGCTCCCGCAGGTAGATTTTTCCAACCGCAAAGAGGGCATCCGCAACACAATCTTTATCGGGGCGGGCGTGATACTGCTCACCATCCTGCTTATGTTGCTTGCCAATATGAATACCGAGGCTTACGCTTCGTGCGATGTGCACGGAGCGATGATAAACCCTCTGTTTATCACACTTATACTGACCGCCATCGCCACACCCCAAATCTTCATCGAGCGCTGGCTTGGCAAGCAGGCAAAACTACAACCGCAAACCATAGATTTTATCTCCAATCGCCACCACACATCGTTGCAGATGAGCGACATTGCCTTCGTTGAGAGCAACGACTCGGAGGTATGGATTCATACTGCGTCAAACGAAAAACACAGAACAAAGACCACCATATCCCAATGGGAGTCTATTTTAGATAATGGCGACTTTATCCGCATACACCGAGCATATCTTATCAATGTGTTGCACATCGTATCTCACAATGCCACCTCGATTAAAGTGCTCGACGCCGAATTGCCCGTATCTCGCAAATACCGAGAAGTTATCAAGAAAAAATTGCAAGAGTCGGAGAACTCGAAAAATTCGCCAATAACTGCCATTTTTTCATAATTTTAGGGCTTCTAAATGAACAATCTCTGCGAATAAATGCTATATTTGCACTATTAATTTTCGGGATATGGATTTTATACCATTTACAGTCGTCGATTTTATCGATATATTCCTTGTGGCAGCCATAGTCTATGGACTCTATCGCATGTCGCGAGGCACCAATGCGCCATACATCCTCACAGGAATTGTGGTGATATATGTCTTGTGGGTTATTGTCAAGGCGCTCAACATGGAGCTTATGCAAGTCATTCTGGGTCAGGTAATTAATGTCGGTGTTATCGCCATCATCATCCTCTTCCAGCCCGAGTTGCGTACATTCCTCCAGGCAATCGGTCGCCGTCAGGGCGGTTTCAGTTTCTTGAGCCGCATCTTCAACGCCCGCGGAGGTCAAGAGCCAGCGCTTCAGCCAATCATCACCGCCTGCTCGGAGATGTCGGCAACAAAGACTGGCGCACTCATCGTACTTACCCAGCGCAGTGACTTAACGGACATTGTCGAGAGCGGTATCACCGTCGATGCTCGCGTGTCGGTTGCCCTGCTTGAAAATATCTTCTTCAAGAATGCGCCTCTGCACGATGGTGCAGCAATCATCCAGAACGACCGAGTGGTAGCCGCAAAGTGTATCCTGCCCGTAACGCAGTCGCCAGTGCCAAAGGCCTACGGCACACGCCACCGCGCAGCCATCGGCCTGACAGAGACTTCTGACGCTATCGTGGTGGTCGTATCGGAGGAGACAGGTGGCATCTCGGTAGCCTTTGGCGGCAAGATTGAACGCAACATTGCGCCACGCAACCTACTGAATGCCATCACAAAACACTTTATCGACAACCCCGCCGCACAACGCGAGCGCCGCTGGCGCAACCGCCCCGCAGCGGACAATAACTAACGCCCTATGAAGATTGCACTTCCTACACGCGACGGCCGCATTGACGACCACTTCGGCCATTGCCACCACTACACCATCTACACCATCGAAGAGAAGACAATCGTTGCCACCGAGGAGCTCCCCGCACCTCAGGGTTGCGGCTGCAAGTCGGGCATCGCTGCCGAACTTGAGCAGATGGGCGTGAAGGTGATGCTGGCGGGCAATATGGGCGATGGAGCGCTGAACAAACTCGCCTCACACGGCATCAGGGTCATCCGCGGCTGCAGCGGCGACATCTCCACCGTGATAAAGAGCTATCTCACAGGCTTCATCCTCGACTCGGGCGTCAGTTGCTCCCACCACGACTGCGCCGAGCATTAGAATTGACAACGCAAAAAATATAGCCTACCTTTTCGGGTAGGCTTTTCTTTTAATTGTGTAAACCGCGCTTTCGCAGGTACTCAATCAAAAACTCTGGGCGGTCGGTCTGAATCATCGTTGCACCCATATCCACAATCTTTCCATAGACCTCCTCTGCAGATGTTTCAAAGGCTACATCATCGCTCAACCCTCCACACAATGAGTTCCAGAGGGTGTTGACCCACAACTTAGAGCCATCCGCGACCACTCGGCGCATACACTCCTCCACTGTAGGCGTCATCTCGCCCCAGCACACCTCATAAGCGAGTTGAGGCTCTGCGTCAGCGATATACTCATCGAAAAGTTTAGCGCTATTGGCACTCGCAGGGCTCACAATCGGCATATAGAGCAGATTATTCTCATACGCCGACATCTTCTGCTTGATATCACCCAACGGCTTGCCACCCTTAATCAGCACCTGACCAGTAACCCCCAACTCTTCGGTGAGAGCCAGCACCAAATCGTAATAGTCATAACCCTTATCGATATTCACCGTGATGCGGTCCTTACACACCTCAAGCGCCTCGCGCAGTGTAGGCACCTTCAAGTCGAGCGAACTTCGCACGCCGTGAGCGGTCTTGAGGAAGTGCTTTTGCAACTCCTCATATGTCATCTCGGCAACCTTACCCTTACCCGTTGTGCAGCGCTCGATGGTGCGGTCGTGCATCAGCACCAGCACGCTATCCGAAGTCAAGGCAACATCAATCTCAACCATATCAACACCCATACGAATCACCGACTCGATGGCGGGAATTGAGTTCTCTGGATAGTTGCGCCAATCGCCACGATGACTAATCACCAACACATTCTTCGACTGCGGATTATGAATCTCGGCAACAATCGCCTCGGCGCGCTTGTCTGACTTCGCGGCATCACATCCGCCACAAAACATCGCCGCCACCAAAGAGGCAAAGATTAGGCTTGAATGAAAAATTTTTCTCATACTATTCTGTCGTTTTAGATTTTACTATACAAAATTAATAATTTTTTATGCTTTTTGCATAAAAGCGGGATAATTGCATAAAAATTATTAACTTTGGGGAGATTTATGAACCTAAAAACTGAAATTTTATATGTATAGAAATGACAATCGCACCGTAATCACTCTTGATGCGGGCGGCACAAACTTCGTATTCGGCGCAATGCGCGCAAATAAATTCATCATCGACCCTATCACAAAGCCAGCAAATGCACAGGACCTCGACCTCTGTATGCAGACTCTGGTGGATGGCTTCAATGAGGTGATTGCAAAACTCGACTGCAAGCCTGTGGCTATCAGCTTCGCATTCCCTGGCCCAGCCGACTATGCAAACGGCATCGTGGGCGGCTTCTATATGCCTAACTTCCCATCGTTCCGCGATGGCGTGGCGCTCGGCCCATTCCTTCAGGAGAAGTTCGGCATCCCCGTATATATCAACAACGACGCCGACCTCTACGCCTATGGCGAGGCATTGGCAGGTGCTCTGCCAGCCGTAAACGAGAAGTTGGAGGCTCTGGGTAGCGCAAAGCGTTACAAGACCCTGCTCGGCTACACCTTCGGTACAGGCTTCGGTATGGGCTTTGTGACCAACGGCGAGTTGCACACTGGCGACAACTCTTGCATTGAGACCTTCTGTCTGCGCCACAAGCATATGCCAGAGGTGATGGTTGAGGATGGCGTGGCTGTGCGTGCCGTAAAGCGTGTATATAAGGAGGCTTCGGGCATCGACGACCCAACGCTTGAGCCAAAGGATATTTACGACATCGCTGAGGGCAAGCGCGAGGGTGACGCCGAGGCTGCCAAGAAGGCATTTGCCACTATGGGCGAAGTTGCAGGCGACGCGATGGCAACAGCCGTAACACTTATCGACGGACTTATCGTAATCGGTGGCGGTATCACCGCAGCATCGAAGTATATCAAGCCATCCCTTTTGGAGGAGTTGCGCTCACAGATGCGTACAATCAACGGCGAGACATTCGACCGCGTGCAGATGAAGGTCTATGACCTCGACGACGAGCAGGAGTTTATAGCCTTCGCAAAGGGTGCATCGCGCGACCTGAAGGTCTATGGCAGCGACAAGGTTGTGACCTACGACCCACAGAAGCGCATCGGCGTGATGATCTCGAAGATTGGCGCAAGCACCGCTATCTCACTCGGCGCATACGCATTCGCGCTCAACGAGATTGACAAGAAATAGTCCCTCGCACCAAAAACCACCTAAAACTTAAATGATATGAAACGATTCATATTGACACTCGCCTCTATGGCGCTCTGCTCATCGCTTATGGCGCAGACATTCAACGAGTGGCGCGACCCTGAACTAAATCAGGTAAATCGTCTGCCTATGCACTCATCCTACAAGGTCTTTACCTCGGAGGGTGATGCGCTTGGCGTATATTGCGACCGCAACAACCCGTATCGCCTTTCGCTCAACGGCACCTGGCGCTTTAACTGGGTAGAGAATGCCGACCAGCGCCCAACAGATTTCTTCGCTGTGGGCTACAACGACAAAGGCTGGCACGACATCGAGGTACCTGGAATGTGGGAACTCAATGGTTTTGGCGACCCAGTATATCTCAATATCGGTTATGCGTGGCGTGGCAACTTCCGCAATGACCCGCCAAATGTGCCTATCGAGCAGAACCATGTAGGTTCTTACCGCCGTACATTCTCTGTCCCACAGGAGTGGATGGGTCGTGATATCATTCTCAACATCGGCTCGGCAACATCGAATGTATATGTATGGGTAAACGGCAAGTTTGTCGGTTACTCGGAGGATAGCAAACTCGGTGCAGCGTTCGACCTTACAAAGTTTGTCAAGGCAGGCGAGAACACTATCGCATTGCAGATTTTCCGCTGGTGCGACGGTACATACCTTGAGGATCAGGACTTCTGGCGCATGAGCGGACTCGCGCGCGAGGTATATCTTGAGGCTCGCCACAAGAGCCGCTTGGAGGATATGACCATCACCCCATCGCTCGACGAAGAATACAAAGATGGCGCGCTGAATATGTCATTCAACTTCTCAAAGTCGGTTAAATCTGCCGAGGTAAAACTTATCGACCAGAAGGGCAATAGCGTAGCCGAGCAGAGACTCTCCCCAGCGAAGGGCAAGGCGGAGTGGCATATTGATGTTGCTAACCCTGCAAAGTGGTCAGCCGAGGAGCCAAACCTCTATAAGGTTGTGGTGAGCGTAAGCGACGGCAAGCAGACCACAGAGGCATACGCCCAGCGCATAGGTTTCCGCACATCGGAGATTAAGAACGCGCAGTTGCTCGTCAATGGTCAGCCTGTGCTTATCAAGGGCGTAAACCGCCACGAGATGGACCCATTGAAGGGTTATGTGATGACTCGCGAGCGTATGATTGAGGACATCCGCATAATGAAGGAGTTTAACATCAACGCCGTGCGCACCTGCCACTATCCCGACACACCGGAGTGGTATGACCTCTGCGACGAGTATGGCTTGTACCTTATCGACGAGGCGAATGTGGAGTCTCACGGTATGGGCTATGGCGAAGAGTCATTAGCAAAGAATCCAATCTACGCCAAGGCGCACCTTGAGCGCAACAGCCGTATGTGCCAGCGCGACAAGAACCACGCCTCAATCATCATCTGGAGTATGGGTAACGAGGCAGGCTTCGGCGAGAACTTCGAGGCTTGCTACCGCTGGATTCGCGACTTCGACCCATCGCGCCCAATCCACTACGAGCGCGCCGAGGGTAATGACTTTACAGACATCGTATGCCCGATGTATGCCGACCTGAACTGGTGTAAGCACTACCTTGAGAACTCTCCTAAAAAGCCTCTCATCCAGTGCGAGTACGCTCACGCGATGGGTAACTCGATGGGTAACTTCAAGGAGTATTGGGACCTTATCCGCAAGTATCCTAACTATCAGGGTGGTTTCATCTGGGACTTCGTTGACCAGGCATTGGCTCGCTATGAGGCTGATGGCAAGGTTTCGTTCCTCTATGGTGGCGACTTCAACAACTACGATGCTACTGATAACTCATTCAACTGCAACGGTATAATCGCTGCCGACCGCACACCTCACGCCCACGCATACGAGGTGCGCCGCCAGTACCAGTCTATCTGGACAAAGGCGGTTGACCTCAGCAGCGGCAAGGTAGAGATTTACAACGAGTTCTTCTTCACTGACCTCAAGCCTTACTCACTAAAGTGGGAGCTTGTACAGGATGGCGTTGCAACAAAGGCTGGTCGCATCGACAATCTCGACATCGCCCCACAGCAGCGCAAGCAGTTCACACTCGGCTTCAGCGAGGCAGACTTCTGCCCCGAGGCGAAGGAGATTTTGCTCAATGTAAGCTACTCACTCAAGGAGAAGCAGCCTCTGCTCGCTATCGACCATATCGCAGCCGAGGAGCAGCTCACAATTAAGGAGTATGACACCGAGGCGGCATTCATCTTTACAACACCTGACCGCCCAGTGAAGATTACCCGCTTCGAGAAGGCGACAAATATCGAGGGCTACGACTGGATTGTGGCATTCGACCGCCAGGGATTCATCAACAAGATGCAGTATGGCAACATCAGCGTTATGGCGGAGGGCTCTACCCTGCGTCCAAACTTCTGGCGTGCACCAACCGAGAATGACAACGGAGCTCGTCTTCAGGATCACTTTGCGGCGTGGCGTAACCCTGCCCTTAAGCTCAAGAATTTCGACACAAAGGTTGAGAATGGCGTGGCGGTGATTGTAGCCAAGTATGATATGCCAGCGGTGAAGGCACAGATGCAGATAACCTACACTATCAATGGCGAGGGTCAGATTGCAGTTGAGCAGGCGATGACTACCGACAAGGAGGCGAAGGTTTCAAATATGTTCCGCTACGGTATGCGTATGGAGCTTCCTGCTCGCTTCAACGAGTTGCTCTATTACGGTCGTGGCGAGGTGGAGAACTACTGCGACCGCAAGAGCTGCGCCGATGTAGGCATCTATCACCTGAAGGTATCGGAGCAGTACCACGAGGAGCTGGCTCGTCCACAGGAGTCGGGCACACGCAGCGACCTGCGTTACTACAATGTTCTGGACAGCTCTGGTGCAGGTATCAATATCAAGGCGGAGAGCCTCTTCTCGGCTTCGGCTCTGCCATACTCGCAGGAGCAGATGGACTACACCGTGGGTGCTGCACAGCGTCACTCTGGCGACCTGAAGCCCGACGGCAAGACACACCTCTGCTTCGACCTCGTACAGCAGGGCGTGGCAGGTATCAACTCGTGGGGTGCACTGCCACTGCCAGAATATATGGTAAAATATCAGGATTATACTTTTAACTTTATAATCTCGCCGGTGAGATAGTTATATAATTGGAGAAAAATTTTCTATTCAACCAATTATTTTATATATTTGCACCGATAAAGGGTGCTCTCCAAAAGGGCGCACCGCTGAAAACGAAAAATATTCACTAATTTCAATAAAAACAAAGCTATGATTTCTTACAAAGATCTTGGTCTTGTGAACACTCGTGAGATGTTCAAGAAGGCAATCGAGGGCGGTTACGCCATCCCTGCATTCAACTTCAACAATATGGAGCAGATGCAGGCTATTATCTCTGCTTGCGTAGAGTGCTCTTCACCTGTAATTCTTCAGGTATCTTCAGGTGCTCGTAACTACGCTAACCAGACATTGTTGCGCTATATGGCACAGGGTGCTGTTGAGTTCGCTAAGGAGATGGGCAAGAATATTCCTATTGTTTTGCACCTCGACCACGGTAACTCATTTGAGTTGTGCAAGAGCTGTATCGATATGGGCTTCTCTTCTGTAATGATCGACGGTTCACACCTTCCTTACGATGAGAACGTTGCTCTTACAAAGAAGGTTGTTGATTACGCACACCAGTTCGACGTAACAGTTGAGGGTGAGCTCGGCGTATTGGCAGGTGTTGAGGACGAGGTTTCTTCTGAGGTTGCTCACTACACTCGCCCTGAGGAGGTTGTTGATTTCGTAACAAAGACAGGTTGCGACTCATTGGCTATCTCAATCGGTACTTCACACGGTGCTAACAAG
>JAFZFR010000049.1 GCA_017555805.1 Alistipes sp.
ACGAGGATTGAAACCACGCCGAATGCTGCGAAGATTGCCATTGGGATGGTGTAGTCGTAAGTCACACCCTCGGCAGTCTCTATGGTTGCGTAGTTCTGGATAACCTTACCAATCATCACTGGCACCATTGAAAGACCGATGTTCTGGATGTAGAAGATGATTGCATAAGCCGAGCCGAGTTGCTTCATAGGAATAATCTTTGGTACTGATGGCCACATAGCCGATGGCACCAACGAGAATGCGATACCGAGCAACACCATAATGATGATAGCAAACCACCATACATTAAGGATTGGCAAAGCGAACAATACATGAACCAGAGTGAGCATAGCCGAGCCGATAATCATCAGCGTAGCACCCTTGCCCAAGCGGTCGTAGAGTGAGCCGAAGATTGGGGTCAAAAGGATAGTGCCGAATGGCAACATAGCAGGGATAAGACCCGCCAACTCTGGCTCAACGCCATACTTGTAGATCATCAACTTTGTCGCGAACTTCAAGAATGGGAACACGCCCGAGTAGAACAATACGCAGAGCACTGCGATAAGCCAGAAGCCAGCGTTTGTGAAGATAACCTTCAGGTCGCTGAACTTGAAGCCCTCCTCCTCTGCGGCTGTCTCTGCGGCTGCCACCGAAGCATCGAGTTTCTTATCCATCACGCAGTAAACCATATACGATACAAAGCCGATGCACAACAACGCTGCACCCAACAATACTGGAGCCGATACATCGCCCATTGCGTTAGCGAATGGAAGGCTGCAAGCCAACGCCGCCGCAGTACCGATACGCGCCATAGCCACCTGCAAGCCCATAGCGAGAGCCAACTCGTGACCTGTGAACCACTTTGCGATAACCTTCGTAACGGTGATACCTGTAATCTCGGCACCCATACCAAAAACTGCGAAGCCGAGCGCTGCGAGGAGCACCTGCACTGGGTAGCCGAACAACACTGCGTCACCGAAGTCGCTGCTCAAGGCGTACCACTTGATGAGTGTACCCACCAACATCAAGCCGCTGCACATCACACCAGTAAAGCGCACACCGCACTTGTCGAGGATGATACCGCCGAAGAAGAGCATCAAAAGGAATACATTGATGTAGCCGTAAGCGCCCGAGAAGAAGCCATACTCATCGCTTGTCCAGCCCAAGCCACCCTCGGCTGGGAGTTTTGTGAGCAGGTCCTCGAGTGGAGCCATCACATCGGTGATAAAGTAACCGCACATCATCGTGAACGACACGATGATAAGCGCGAGCCAGCGTGCTGCTGCCGAATCATTTAATCTTTTTGTCTGTGTCATAATTTATTTAAGTTTGTTTTGTTGTTTTCTTTAGTCCTTGGTGTAATTCTTTAACGCCTCGTAAGCGCTCATAATACCCAACTCGCCCGCCTTTGAGAGGTCGAGATAGCCCTTGCGCGTATCCTTCATATAAATCTGCACCAGTCCGCGGTTGAAGTAGGCCTCGCCGAACGATGGGTTGAGTTCGATGGCGCGCGTGTAGTCCTCATACGCCTCGGGCAGATGGCCCGAGATGGCGTGAAGGTTGGCGCGGTTGTAGTAACTATACGCAAAGTCGGGGTAGAGTTTTATCGCCTTGTTTATATCCTCTATCGCATCGTCATAGTTGTAGGTGCGTGTACCACGATTCTGCAAGCGGTTGGCAGGGTCGGAGTCGATGCTGATGCGCTGGTAGGAGTTGTCGATTGACGAAATGAAGTCAATCATCTCGGCTCGTGTGGTCGAACGGTTGATGTAGAGGAATGGGTTTGACGGGTTGAGCGAGATAGCCTGCGTGAGCGTATTCACCGCGCTGGTGTACTGCTTGATGAGCGACTGCGTCACGCCGCGCTGGAAGAGCAGCGTCCAGTCGCCCTCCTCGGTGCGGAGGCGTGTCGCCAACTCCTTGTCGAGCATAACGAGCGAATCGGGCGAAATGTTACTCTCACGATTTGAGATAGTTAGTCTGTCGTTGCTAATCTTCTGCTTGAAGTCCTCCATTCGCTGGGCGTAGTATATCGCCGTGCGTGCCGAGGCCGCCGACTCTCCATTCATCATCGTGAACTTATAGAGCGAGAGTAACTTGATGTCGGCCTTCTCTGTCGCTGTGTTGCTTGCCGCCGCCTCGAAGTTGTTGCTCTTTAACTTGGCGTCAAACGAGAGCAGTTTGTCGAACTTCTGCGTGGTGTCGGCATAGATTGAGTAGGTTGAATCGCTCAAGCGCGACTTGTACTCGGCAATCTTGCGCTCGGCGGTCTGCCTGTCCTGACGCGCACCCTTCATATCGCCCATCAGCGAGCGCAGATAACTGCGGTTGAGGTAGGCGTTAGCAAAGTCGGGGTAGAGTTCTATGGCGTGCGAGTAGTCGGCAATAGCCTTCTCCACCTCGCCCGTCTGCGAGTAGAGTCCCGCGCGGTTGTAATAGACCAGCACATTGTTGGGCGAGTACATCGCCACGCGGTCGTAGTCCTCCAGGGCGCGGTTGTAGTCACCTATCTGCGAGCGTACGATGGCGCGGTTGAAGTAGGTGAGTGAGTTTGTTGAGTCGAGTTTGATTACGCGGTCGAAGTCGCTCAACGCCTGCATCGGGCGCTTGGTGTCGGAATATACTAACGCACGGTTGAAGAACGAAAGCACAAATGTCGAGTCGTGTGAGATGGCTGTGTCGAGGTCAGCCTCCGCCTCCTCAAAGCGCTTCTGCTGCATCAGCAGCATTCCGCGGCGGTTGTAGCCGTTGGGATCCTCGCGGTTGGTGCGGATGGCGGTCGAGAAGTCCTCGTATGCCTGCACAGTGTCCTTGAGGTAGAGGTAACTCATTCCGCGGTTGATATAGACATCTGCCACCTTCTTCTCGTGGCGGATAAACATATCGAAGTCCTCGATTGCCTCGCTGTACTGCTTGTTCAGCAGGCGCGTCACGCCGCGACTGTAATAGGGGTTCGGCAGGTCGGGACGCAGGTCGATAGCCTCGTGAAAGTCCTTCAGTGCATCGTCGTAGTTGCCCAGTCGTGAGCGCGTTATGGCGCGATAGGTGTAGGCGTTGGTGAATACGGGGTTCTTCTCGATGGCGAGCGTGAAGTCGGCATCAGCGCCCAGCAAATCGTCCATATTGTACTTGGCGATGCCGCGCAGGAAGTAGCCCTCGTAGGCGTTATTGTCGAAGCGCAAGAGCACATTCAGCACGCGGATAGCCTCCTGATAGTCGTTGTTTGTCATCAGTTTGCGACCCATACGATAGAAGTAGTCCTTGTCGTACTGGCTGCTGGCGCACAACGCACTTATGAGGAGTGCTATGGTGAGAATTATTTTGATTAACTTCTTCTGCATAGATGTTGGTTTGTCTAAAGCGTGCTTTAGGTCAAACGGTGGGACACAAAATTTTATTGCTGGTCGTAACCGAAGCGGCGCAACTGGCGCTCGCTGTTACGCCAATCCTCCTGCACCTTCACAAAGAGTTGCAAAAAGACCTTTTTTTGC
>JAFZFR010000003.1 GCA_017555805.1 Alistipes sp.
GCGCGTCCTATGATTGCCTCTGGCTCCAGTTCTGCGTTAAGTCCCTTTATCTTTAGGTATCTGTACGCCTTATACTGGAATTTGTTTGAGAATACTATCTCCTTCTCGCCATCACCGATAAAGGTGTCGGCAAACTGCTCTCTATCCCTGAAATCGGCGGGCTTGTTCAGATAGAAATCTTCGTAATATATCTTCACGCTCTTGCCCTTCTCTACAACAGGCATATTGATTTCGGTAAAGCCTACAAAAGCGTGACCCATATCATATATGTAGCAGTCGTCTGCAATCTTGAATGTCGCTACGGGCTTGAAAGTCTGGTAGAATGCGTTTGGCTCACACATCTGCTGCGAAGCAATCAATGTGGGCACCTTACCCTCGATAACCGCTTGCCAGTCAAGTGATTTTAATGTCTCGGACTTCAAATCGCTGACCATCGCAGCAGCGTCAATCAACTCGCCGAATGTCCAGTCGGGACCTACAAAGTAACGACCGCTGTTTGCTGCCTGCCACGACTTGTCAGTTCTGGCTAATACCTCGTGGCTACCGTTGCTTGATACTCTCTCCAGCTGTGCACGCACATAAGGACCACCCTCTACTACGCCAAACGCACCCTTGTGATACCAGCCTATACCTGCCCATATCACCAGTTCATTCTCGCCCTTTTTCAGCAAGTCGGTTACATCGTAAGTCACAATCAATGAACGCTTGGAGAACTCACTTACCGCAGGGTTGAGTATAGCCGATGATACCGCCACGCCGTTGATGTAAGCCTCGTGGTAGCCGAGTGAATTGATGTGCAGCAGGATGCGCTGCCCATTAGGAGCGTAGATGAACTGTTTTCTAAATAGTGGAGCGATGTGTTTGTTATTCCTCTTTTCGGGCTGGTCAATGCTTATGAAACGAGCCTGGGCATCCCAGTCGTTCTCGGTGAGCAGACCTACGCCAAACGACGACGGTTCACTCCATTTCGACGGCTTGCCCGTGTTGTCCCACACTCTCACTTTCCACCATCCCTGCGAACGAGATGAGAGAGCCTTTCCATCATATTTGATATTTATTGACTCGTCGCTCTCCACCTTTCCGCTGTTCCATAAGTCAGCATTTTTCTCGTTGAGCTTCTTTAACGAGCTTGCAACGATAATCTGGTAAGCCGATGTGGAGGCTCCATTTTTGGGACTGTACATCTTCCAGCTGAAGTGTGGCGAGGTGTTGTCAATCGCCAGCGGCGATTTCAGGTTTTCGCATTTCATTTCGCCAATCGAAATGTGCGAAGCTGCCCATCCATTACCGCTGATTCCTATGGCTGTGAGCAGACAGATGACGGTTAAAAATCTCTTCATATATGGTTGTGGTTTTTGATGCGTTTTTTATCTTCTTTCGTAAACTCTCACATAGTCAATCTCCATCTTTACGGGCAGATCTTGAGGCCCAACATTGCCTACCCAGCTACCGCCCAACTGTGCCGAAAGAATTACATAGAAAGGGTAGTGGTAGAATGGGAATTGACCCTCCAGTTCGGGCTCTTGGTTCTTGTATGTGAATGTCTTTTCGCCGTTTACATAAAATGTTACCTCTGAATCACTTAACTCCACCGCATAGACATTGAACTCATCCTTTTTTATAGGCACCATAACATAATGCTGGATGGTTGGTTCGCGCTTGTAAAGAGTGTGCGGCGTGTGTACTGTCTGAAAGACAATATTGTCATTATTCAGGTGCTCCATAATATCAACCTCGCCGCCAAAAGGGTGACGAATTCTGATGTCGGGCATCAGCCAGATTGCAGGCCAGAAACCCTCGCCGCAGTCGTAGCGTGCACGCACCTCAAAACGACCATTTTTTACCGCACGCTTACCCTTGCTGCCAACGCCTCCTGTGAGGAATGGGCGGTTGTCTTCATCTTTGTAGCCTTCGGGGGTGTTGATACCCCAAAGTTGCAGAACTCCATTCTCAACTCGGCACAAAGAGTCCAGACCCGACATATGACGATCCCAATCGGTCTTTCCATCTCGGGTGTATCGTGTCCAGTTTTTGAGGTTGAGTTTATTGCCGTTGAACTCATCTTTCCAGGCGAGTTTCCACTCCTTGCGAATATTTTCAGTGCTGCTGCACTCCTGCGCCGAAGCAGGGAGGGAAAGAAGCGAAGAGAGTGAGAAAATGACAGTGAAAAATTTTTTGATATCCATAGTGGTTGTAGCTTGATGTTATGGTGAGTTAATCAAAAAACACTTTGTCTTTATTTTATCTTCTTTCGTAGAATTTTACATAGTCAATTTCCATCTTTACGGGCAGGTCGTCGGGATTAACTTTTCCTACCCAGGTGCCGCCCAATTGAGCCGACAAAATGACGTAAAATGGATGGTCACAGAAGGGGTATTGATCCTTTGGCGTTGGCTCCATCTTGGCGTATGAGAAAGTATGCTCGCCGTTGATGTAAAACCTTATCTCTGACTCATTTATCTCAACCGCATAGATATTGAACTCATCCTTGTTGATAGCCGTTGTGTTGCCATTTTTGCTCTTTGGCTCACGGAAGTAATAGGTGTGTGCAGAGTGCACTGTCTGGTAGGCAATATCTTCGTAACTCAAGTGCTCCATAATGTCAATTTCGCCGCCGTAAGGCCATCCGATTTTTGAGTCTGGCATAAGCCAAATTGCGGGCCAGAATCCAGTCGCGCAACCGAGTTTTGCGCGCACCTCAAAGCGGCCATTTTTCACCGAGCGCAGACCCTTGCTGCATACGCCTCCAGTGATGAACGGACGCTCGTCGTAACCCTCTGGAGTGTTGATTCCCCACAGTTGCAAAACGCCATTTTCCACGCGGCACAGAGAGTCCAAATCTGACATATGTCTATCCCAGTCGGATGTGCCCGCCTTGCATCTTGTCCACGAGCGGGTGTCGATTTTCTTGCCTTTGAAATCATCTTTCCACACCAGTTTCCACACTTTGCGTGAAGGTGATTTTGCGGGTTTGTCGGCTGCCAGAGCTATGGCAGGCATAAGTAGCATAATTGCCGCGAAAAATAAACAAATACTCTTGCTTTTCATCTTGTGTGAGTTTTAGGTTTTAGCAAAGATAATAAAATTTGGCGAAAGGTTGGCTCCGCTGGTCGATTTTTGTTTTTCTTGTGTTTCGGTGCTGCGGTTTGTGCTTTTTGCGGGGAAAATGTAAAATTGTATGCAAAATGTGCTTTGTGGCGATTTTTTATTGCTATTAAAGGGCCTTTAATTTTGGTGGAGTAGATATTTATACTATCTTTGCCACCGAATTTTTATTTAATATATGTATTAAGATATATTAAACCGTAATAAACTGACTGAAATAATCAAACAAATATCATAAAACAATGGGAAACACAAAACTTCAGGAGCTGACAGATAAGCTCTATCAGCAGGGTTTGGAGAAGGGTCGCAATGAGGCTGACTCACTCGTAGCCGAGGCGAAGAGCAAGGCTCAAAAGATCGTGGCAGATGCCGAGGCACAGGCTGCTGCTATCATTGCTGCTGCCGAGGATAAGGCTGCAGATGTTGAGAAGAACGCAATGACCGAGATCTCACTCGCAGGCAAGCAGGCTGTGGCAAAGATCAAGGCTGAGATTGAGTCATTGATCGTAGCAAAGACAACAAGCGAGGGCGTTAAGAGCGCAAATGTAGATGCATCTTTCATCAAGGAGATGTTGCTCGCAGTTGCCAAGAACTGGAACAACGGCGACAAGGTGGAGCTCTCGGCAATGTTGCCAGAGGCAAAGAAGGCAGAGCTCGACGCTGCATTCGCTGCTGCTGCAAAGGCTCTCTTGGCTGAGGGCGTAGAGGTAGGTTACTCTGCAGATGTCAAGAGTGGCTTCAAGGTAGGCGAGAAGAATGGCGGTTACTACATCTCATTCTCTGACGAGAGCTTCGAGGCATTGCTCGGCGGTTACTTGCGTGAGAAGGTTGCTCAACTTATCTTTAAGGCATAGTTCCTATGTTTGGAAATAAGAATTATTACTGTTTAGTAGCTGGTCTGAAGGAGTACACGCTCGACGCCGACACAAAGGGCTTCGACGCGAAGGCCATCGTTGAGGAGATTCTCGAGGAACTCTCTTCATCGGATGCCAAGTTGGTACGCCTGCTTTACAGCTACTACGACTGTGAGAATATCATCGCTCTGCGTGCTGGTCGCAACGCGCACAACGAGTTGGGTAATATCCCTGCCGAGGAGCTTGAGGCGGAACTCGCCGAGCCAAAGCAGTTGCCCGCTCGTATGGCCCGTGTGGTGAAGGCTTACGCTACGGCGGCGGATGAGCAGGCCGAGGAGAATGAGTATGCCAAGGGTTTGAATCTCGAGCAGAACTTCGAGCGTTCACTTCTGGAGGCTTACTACGAGGAGTGCGCTCACTCATCGAGCACCTTCCTCAAGGCGTGGGCTGCGTTTGACCGCACACTGCGTAACATCTCGGCTGCGGCAGTTGCCCGCACACTCGATGTGGCGATTAACACCGTGACCGTGGGCAAGGGTGATATTGTTGATCAGTTGGTGCGTTCGTCGGCTGCGGACTTCGGTCTGCGTGGCGAGTTGCCATTCATCGACGCTGTGATTGCTGCCGTTAATGACGAGAGCAATATGGTCGAGAAGGAGCATAAGATTGACCTCATCCGCTGGGATCAGGCAATCGACCTGGCGGCAGGCAGCTGTTTCGATGTAAATGCAATTCTCTCATACCTGGTGCGTGTGAATATTGTGGCTCGCTGGGCTAAGCTCGATGTTAAGCGTGGTCGCGAGATGTTCGAGCGCATTATGGCGGAACTCGATAGCAAGGAGTTAGTAAATAAATAATAAAAACGATATAAATGAAAACTTTAGGACGAGTAAATGGTATCATCTCCAACATCGTAATCGTGAAGGTTGACGGTGCGGTGGGTCAGAATGAGATCTGCTATGTATATTGCGGTGATACCCGAATGATGGCTGAGGTCATCAAGGTCGTAGGCGATGAGGCCTATGTGCAGGTGTACGACAGCACCCGTGGCTTGAAGATCGGCGACAAGGTTGAGTTCTTGGGTCATATGTTGGAGGCAACATTGGCTCCTGGTCTTTTGTCACGCAACTACGATGGTTTGCAGAACGATTTGGAGAAGATGGATGGTCTGTTCATCAACCGCGGTTCTATTACCGACCCAATCGATTTCGACGCAAAGTGGGAGTTCACTCCACTGGCAAAGGCAGGCGACAAGGTTACTGCCGGTGACTGGCTTGGCGAGGTGAAGGAGCAGTGGGTTGCCCACAAGATTATGGTTCCTTTCATTATGCAGGGCGCTTACACCGTAAAGAGCGTAGTGAAGGCTGGCGAGTACAAGGTGACTGACACAGTTGCTGTTGTTGAGGACAAGGACGGCAACGAGTACAATATTACAATGGTGCAGAAGTGGCCAGTGAAGCAGGCTGTGCGCTGCTACACCGAGAAGCCTCGTCCATCACGCGTGATGGAGACTGGTGTTCGTGCTATCGACACATTCAACCCATTGGCTGAGGGTGGTACAGGTTTTATCCCAGGTCCTTTCGGTGCTGGTAAGACTGTGCTTCAGCACGCCATCTCAAAGCAGGCTGATGCTGATGTAATCATCATCGTAGCGTGCGGTGAGCGTGCAAATGAGGTTGTGGAGATCTTCGCGGAGTTCCCTGAGTTGATTGACTCTCGTACCGGTCACAAGCTTATGGAGCGTACAATCATCATCTGTAACACATCAAATATGCCTGTTGCGGCTCGTGAGGCTTCGGTTTACACAGGTATGACAATCGGTGAGTACTACCGTGCTATGGGCTTGAAGGTATTGGTAATGGCTGACTCTACATCTCGTTGGGCGCAGGCATTGCGTGAGATGTCAAACCGTTTGGAGGAGCTTCCAGGTCAGGACGCCTTCCCAATGGACTTGTCAGCGATTATCTCAAACTTCTACTCTCGTGCAGGTTTGGTGAAGCTCAACAACGGTCAGACTGGTTCTGTGACATTCCTCGGTACTGTATCACCAGCGGGTGGTAACCTCAAGGAGCCTGTGACAGAGTCTACAAAGAAGGCTGCGCGTTGTTTCTACGCCCTCTCACAGGGTCGTGCCGACTCAAAGCGTTACCCAGCTATCGACCCACTCGATTCTTACTCAAAGTATCTGGAGTATCCTGAGGTAGCATCTTACCTCGATGACCACATCGGCAAGAACTGGGTGAATATGGTTTACGAGGGTAAGACTATCGTTCAGCGTGGTAAGGAGGCTAACGACCAGATCAACATCTTGGGTGACGACGGTGTACCCGTTGCATACCACGAGCGTTTCTGGAAGTCGGAGCTCATCGACTTCGTTATCCTTCAGCAGGATGCATTCGATGATATCGATGCCAACTGTCCATTGGAGCGTCAGAAGATGATGTATGAGTTGGTGTTGGGCGTATGTCGCAAGGAGTTCAACTTCTCTGATTTCGAGGCTTGCTCACGCTTCTTCAAGGGTATTATCAACCTCTTCCGTCAGATGAACTATGCCGAGTGGCAGAGCGAGAAGTTCTTCGACTATAAGAACCAGATTGAGCAGACAGTAAATAATCAACTCTCAAAATAAGGGTAGCAATGACAACAAGAGCATTTCAGAAAGTATATACAAAGATTGACAATATCACCAAGGCTACCATCACGCTCCGTGCTACGGGCGTAGGTAACGACGAGCTGGCTACCGTAGGCGGTAAGTTGGCGCAGGTGGTAAAGATTATGGGCGAGAATGTTACCTTGCAGGTATTTGCTGGTACAGAGGGTCTTGCTACCAACTCGGAGGTAGTGTTCCACGGCGAGGCTCCAAAGCTCCGCGTATCGGATAACCTTGCAGGTCGCTTCTTCAACGCCTATGGTGAGCCATTGGAGGGCGGTGAGCCTATCGAGGGCGAGGCACGCGAGATTGGTGGCCCTACCGTAAACCCATTCCGCCGTATCCAGCCATCAGAGCTTATCGCAACTGGTATCGCAGGTATCGACCTTAACAACACCATCGTGTCTGGTCAGAAGATTCCATTCTTCGCTGACCCTGACCAGCCTTACAACGCCGTGATGGCAAATGTGGCACTCCGTGCGAAGGCTGACAAGATTATCTTGGGTGGTATGGGTCTTACAAACGACGACTTCCTCTACTTCAAGCAGGTATTTGAGAATGCAGGTGCGTTGGACCGTATCGTATCGTTCGTGAACACAACAGAGAACCCTCCAGTAGAGCGTCTGTTGGTGCCTGATATGGCATTGACAGCAGCGGAGTACTTCGCAGTTGATAAGGGCGAGAAGGTGTTGGTGCTTTTGACCGATATGAC
>JAFZFR010000050.1 GCA_017555805.1 Alistipes sp.
AAGCGGCAGTACTTCTTCTTCTTTACATCTACTGATACGGGATTCAAGTAACGAATCTCACCGCCCTTTACATTCTCCTGTGCCATGGTTTACTCCTCCTGTGATTTGTTAGCAAGCTTTGCACGACGCTTTGCAGAGTACTCAACAGCGTACTTGTCCTGCTTGAAAGTTAAGAAACGAATGATGCGCTCGTCACGACGATAGTTAGTCTCGAGCTTGTTGATAAGTGTACCCTCACCCTCGAACTCTACGAGGAAGTAGAAACCGGTGGTCTTCTTCTGAATAGGGTAAGCGAGCTTCTTCAAGCCCCAGTTCTCCACATTCACGATCTGACCGCCGTTCTCGGTGATGATGCCCTGGAATTTGTCAGCAACCTCCTTCACCTGTGCGTCTGAAAGGACGGGAGTGACAATGAAAACGGTTTCGTAATTGTTCATAATTGTGTTTAATTAATTTGTTTTGTGCTATTTTTAGCGGTGCAAAGGTACAACATTTTTCCCGAAAACAAAATTTTTCTTATCTTTTTCTCTCTTAACAATAATCAATTAGGCGTTTTTCGCTTTTTCAATCAAGAATTTAGCGGTTCCAAGAGAGAATTTCTTTCGGGAGCAACTTTTTACCTTATCGCGCAAGAATTATCTTCGGGCGCAGGGGTGAGAGTGAGTAGGACTTGCAATACCACCAAAGATACGCCTCGTGCCGAGGCGCATATAATTTTGAATTTTGAATTCTAAATTTTGAATTTTGAATTCCATTTGCCTATCTTTGCACTTATATATAAATACGCACGAAGATGTTACGCAAAATATCGATTGTCGCCACGACATATATCACCTCGCTACTGCTGATGGCTCTGCAAAAACCGCTCTTTCTGGTGTGGTATGCCCAGCAGAGTGCCGAGGCGTCGGCGAGCGAACTTGTGGGCGTGTCGCTCCACGGATTACTGCTCGACAGCACTATGGCGGGATATATCAGCGCCATTCCGTGGCTGCTGATGCTGGTGGCGGTGTGGGTTGCCATCCCCGAAAAGGCCGTCCAGCGCATCCTGAAGGGCTACTTCGCCATTATGGCGGTGCTCATTGCGCTTATCGTGGCGGTCGATATGGGTCTGTTCCGCTACTGGGCGTTCCGCATCGACAGCACCATCTTCCCCTACCTCGCCTCACCCAAGGAGGCGGCGGCGAGTGTCACCTGGGGCGACCTTATACCCGCCGTTGTTCTCTTCTTCGCCTACGCAGCGCTGATGTTCGTCGCGTGGCGCCCAATCGGCGATTTCTACCGCCCCACGAAGCGCGGTTTCCTTGCTCGCACAGGCGAGTTCGCCGTTATGCTGGTGGTGGGTGGCCTTGTCTTTCTTGCCGTTCGTGGTGGCGTGAGCCCTGCGCCAGCCAATGTGAGCAAGGTCTATTTCAGCGACAATATGTTCCTTAATCAGGCGGCGACAAACCCCGTCTTTTCGCTCATATCATCCTCTATGCGCTCGGAGTTGAAGGCGGGCGACTACCACTACTTCAGCGACGAGGAGTGCACCGAGATATTTTCCGCGTTGCGTCAGGAGGGCACTAATCCCGCATCGGCAACATCGGTGCTCAACACCCCACGCCCAAATGTGGTGCTTATACTGATGGAGGGTTTCGGTCGCACCACCGCAACAACCACAGCCGAGGACAAGGCCGTAACGCCACGCCTTGACGCTCTGCGCGAGGAGGGCATCTGGTTTGAAAACTTCTTCGCCAACTCCTACCGCACCGACCGAGGCACGGTGGCTGTGATGAGCGGACACCCCGCCCACCCCATCGCCTCAATAATGAAATATCCGCAGAAGGCTCACACCCTGCCAGCCATCGCCTCATCTCTCCGCGAGGCGGGCTATGCGACAAGTTTTACCTATGGCGGCGACGCCAACTTCACAAACACATCATCCTACCTCTACGGCACAGGCATCGAGCGCATCACCGACCAGAAGAGTATGCACTTCGACGCGCCCACAGCAAAGTGGGGCTATGCCGATGATGTTGTGTGCGACTACTTCGCGGGCGAGGTACTGCAACTCGCCGAGGGCGGAAAGCCCTACTTCGCCTCGCTGCTCACATTGAGTTCCCACGAGCCTTTCGAGGTGCCATTCGACGCCTTCGAGGATAAGGTGCTGAACGCAACCGCCTTCACCGACCACCATGTCGGCAAGATGATTGACCGCTGGCGCAACTCCTCGGCGTGGGATGATATGCTCGTCATCCTCATTGCCGACCACGGCATCAGTTACCCCGAGGGCTTGCAGATTGGCTCTCTGCCCCGCCAGCGCATCGCTATGGCGTGGACGGGCGGAGCGGTGAAAGAGCCCGCAGTGGTGGAGACCTACGCCTCGCAGTGCGACCTTGCAGCCACGCTGCTCTCGCAGATGGGCATCGACCATAGCGCCTTCCCATTCAGCAAGGACATCTTCAACCCCGCAGCACCCCACTACGGCTACTGGAGTTTCAACAACGGCTTCGGCTTTATTGACGCCGAGGGCGAGGTTATCTTCGACTGCACGGGCGGTCAGCCCATCAGCGACAACGCCCCCGAGGGTCACATCCGCGCGGGCAAGGCACTCACGCAGAGCATCCATAACGACATTTGCGCCCGATGAAAAAGATTTTCTACATAATAGTTTTGGCTCTCCTTTCCGCCTGCGGGCAGAGGGTTTCGTTCGACGAGAGTATCTTCGATGAGGTGCTCTACACGCCCCGCTACGCCTCGGGCTTCGACATCCGCCGCCACAGCGAGAGTGGAGCAACACTCATCACCTCGACCAACCCGTGGCAGGGCGCGGATGGCGTAGCATACCGCCTCCTGATTGACCCCGCCAACCACTTTTCGGTCTCGGCAAGTGGCCTGCAACGCATCACAAAGCACGCCGAGCGCATCATCTGTATGTCATCGAGCCATATCGCAATGCTCTCCACGATGCAGGAGCAGCAGCGCGTGGTGGGTGTCTCGGGCATTGACTTCGTAAGCGACGAGTATATCAACTCCCACCGCACAGAGATTGGCGATGTGGGCTACGACAACAACATAAACTACGAGTTGCTTATCGCGCTCGACCCCGACCTTGTGTTGCTCTACGGCATCAACGCCGCCAACGCTCTTGAGCAGAAACTCCTTGAGTTGGGCATCCCGTTCGCCTACATCGGCGAGTATGTGGAGTCCTCACCGCTGGGCAAGGCGGAGTGGATGGTTGCCATCGGCGAGATTGTGGGTCGCAGGGAGCAGAGCGTGACACTCTTTGAGGATATTGCATCGCGCTACACAACACTATCGGCTGACATCCAGTCGAAGATTGGCGAGGCACGCCGCCCGCAGGTGATGCTCAACATACCCTACCGCGATGCGTGGTTTCTGCCCGCAAAGAGCAGTTATATGGTGCAACTCATTGAGGATGCTGGCGGCAAGACCTTCACCACCCAGGGCGAGGACAACACCTCCGAGCCAATCGACATCGAGCAGGCGCTGCTCTACGCCTCGCAGAGCGATATGTGGCTCAACCCGAGCGGCTGCAACACCATAGCCGAACTCGTTGCACTGAACCCCAAGTTCGCCACCGTACCGCCCGTCACAAGGGGTGCGGTGTGGAACAACAACGCCCTTAAGACCGAGATGGGAGGTTCCGACTTTTGGGAGTCGGGCGTGGTGCGTCCCGACATCATCTTGCAGGACCTCGCCACCATCCTCCACCCCGAACTGATGGAGGGCAACGAATTTTACTACTACAAACAACTGAAATAGAATGCAAAAACGAACAACCATACTCTTTGTTCTCCTGGCGCTGCTGACGCTCGTGCTCTTTGCCGTCGATATGATGGTGGGCTCGGTGGATATTACCGCGCGCGAGGTGTGGGCCGCCATCAGCGGAGGCGCGTGCGACCCCATCAAGAGCAAGATTATCCTCGATGTGCGACTTACAAAGGCTATCGTCGCAATACTCGCGGGCTCTGCCCTTGCGGTGAGCGGCTTGCAGATGCAGACCCTCTTTCGCAACCCTCTGGCGGGACCCTATGTGCTGGGCGTGAGTTCGGGCGCAAGCCTTGGCGTGGCGCTCTTTATCCTCGGCGCCCCGCTTATGGGCTGGGCATCATCTTCGACACTCTCGTCGCTCGGCGTGGCGGGTGCTGCGTGGATAGGCTCGGCTGCCGTCTTGGCGCTGGTCGCTGCGGTGAGCCGCCGCATAAAGGATATTATGGTGATTCTCATCCTCGGTATGATGATTGGCTCGGCGGTAAGTGCCGTTGTGCAGATTCTGCAATACTTGAGCCACGAGGAGGCATTAAAGAGTTTCGTTGTCTGGACTATGGGCTCGCTGGGCGATGTCACATCGTCGCAGTTGTGGCTGGTGGGCTCGGCAATCATCGCGGGACTCATCATCGCCGTTGCCGCCATCAAGCCGATGAACTTACTTTTATTAGGCGAGGCATACGCCCGCACGATGGGACTCAACATACGCCGCACACGCTCGCTCATACTGCTCTCAACCACCCTGCTGGCGGGTACGGTGACAGCCTTCTGCGGACCTGTCGGCTTTATCGGTCTGGCTATTCCGCACCTTGCGCGCATCATCTTCAGGAATGTCGATCACCGCACACTTCTGCCCGCAGCGGCACTTACGGGAGCAATCTCGCTGCTGCTGTGCGACATCATATCGAAACTGCTAACGCTGCCCGTAAACACCATCACCGCCCTGCTGGGCATACCTATCGTGGTGTGGGTGGTCATTAGAAACAAAAATATTGTATAACGATGATACGATTTGAAAACCTTACGCTCGGCTACGGCAGCCGCACACTCATCGACAGCCTGACGGCATCGGTCAGCCAAGGCGAACTCACCGCTCTGGTTGGCAGAAACGGCACGGGCAAGAGCACCCTGCTGCGCGCCATAGCGGGTCTGGAGCAGACTCTGGGTGGCGAGATATTCATTGGCGAGCGACCTCTGGCAGACCTCACAGCCGCCGAGCGCGCCTCGACCATTGCGTTCGTTACCACCGAGAAGGTACGCATCGCAAACCTGCGCTCGCGCGATGTGGTGGCACTGGGCAGAGCCCCCTACACCAACTGGATAGGACAGATGCAGAAGCAGGACGAGGAGATTGTGATGCAGTCAATCGCGGCAGTGGGAATGAGCGACTACGCCGACAAGACGATGGACAGGATGTCGGATGGCGAGTGCCAGCGCATAATGATTGCGCGCGCCCTTGCCCAGCAGACGCCCATCATCCTGCTCGACGAGCCGACCGCCTTCCTTGATATGCCAAACAGATACGAACTCTGCACCCTGCTACGCCGCCTTGCACGCGAGGAGAACAAGTGCATCCTCTTCTCAACCCACGAGTTGGACATCGCGCTTGAACTATGCGACTCGATAGCGCTGATTGCGCCTCCGCAACTCCACATCCTCCCCACCGCCAAGATGGTCACCAGCGGTCATATCGAACGCCTCTTTACGGGCGGCATCGTAAACTTCGACCCCAAGACAAGGAGTGTGAGCGTAAAGTAAAAATAAAGGCTACCTTATCGGGTAGCCTTTTCCTTTATTAATAATATATATCTTCGTGGGCGGGGGGGGGCAAAACGCATTATGCCCACGAAGTCCGAGAAACCGCAGTTTACTGGAGCGTAAATGAGGATTTCGAGGAGGAGTGCAACGCCAAAACCGCCTTTTTAGACGATTTTCATTAGAAGCGGAAACTCAAATAGACACGAGTACCCTTTGTCTTGAAATCCACATCCCCATAGGTCGAGAGATAATTCTGCTCGCCAATCTCCTTGTAACTACACTTTGCGCGGCGGTACTCAACACCGACTGACATCAGTTTCCACGCGAAGGCAGCACCCAGGTTCACGAATGTAGCATAACTACCGCAGAACTGCTCGTTGTCAGGCAGATAGACCATCGAGTAGGATGGCGACACACGGAAATATGCCGAAATTTTCAAATCGTCGATTGGGTTAATCGTTGCCGAAGGACCGAACTGCATACCCAACTCCGCCTGAAGCGCGTTTACCGATGGCACCACGCCGAGGCCCTCTGATGGAATGATATAGTTGAGCGCACCAACATCATACTTTGCGATATTGAAATCCACCCACGACCAGTCCAGACCAATCTTCACCATATCGGCGATAGGCCTCTTGTGGAGGAAGAATGTGCGACCATTTGTTATCGACACACCCCAGTCGCTCTGCGCGAAGCCAGCATCCTTCCACACAAAGTTAGCGCCCAACTTCTGATTAACATATCCGATATTAAGATAACCTCCACGGCTATTCCACACATCCCAATCATAATGAACTCGCTGTGCCGTAGCCACGCCCACTCCCATCACAACAAGGAGCACAGACAGAAATAGTTTCTTCATAACTTTATAGTTTTTGTGGTTTATTTACCTTTTACTCTTACAAATATAGAAAACTTCCACGCTCCGCGCAAACTTTCGGGCAAAAAAATAGGTCAGCCACCAGAAACCCGACGCTGACCTATATTATTATAATAAGGTAATCTACAACTTCTTGCCGTAGCACAAGTCGCCCGCATCACCGATGCCAGGGACGATATATGCCTTCGAGGTGAGTTCGGCATCCACCGCACCCAACCACAGCGTAGTGCTCTTCTTTGGCAAGTGCTGCTGTGCATACTCCACGCCCTGCTCGCTGGCGATGACCGATACGATATGGGTGTGCTTTGGCTCGCCGCCGTGTGCCACCAGCGTCTCGTATGTCAGGCGCAACGACTGACCCGTAGCAAGCGTAGGGTCGATGAGGATAAGCACCTTGCCCTCGAGATTACCACACGATACATACTCCACATCAATCTTGAAAGTGCCATCCTTCTTGTTCTTGCGGTATGCCGACACGAAGGCACACTCGGCGTCATCGAAGTAGTTGAGGAAGCCCTGCTGCAACGGCAGACCCGCACGCAACACCGTAGCCACCACAACCTCATCCTCCACAAGGTTCACCTGCGCCGCGCCGAGCGGTGTCTCCACCATCTGCGGCTTATAGGCAAGTGTCTTGGAAATCTCATAACTCATAATCTCACCGATACGCTCGAGGTTACGGCGGAAACGCATTGAGTCGGTCTGGATATTACAATCACGCACCTGGGCGATGAACTTGTTGAGAATAGTATTCTCTGCGCCTAAAATATGTATCATAACTCTTCTGTTTAATTGCCTAATAGAGGAAATTATTAAATGGATAACGACCAGCGTGTATCTCACGAACCATACCATAAAGGTCTGTTCGCAACTTTTCGATGTTCAAACGCTCCACAGCCGAGATGAAGATGCAAGGTGTGTTCGCCTTGGCAATCCAACTCTTCTTCAAATCCTCCAGCGAGAGGTTACGCTTCGTTGCTGGTGTGAGGTCGTCCTCCTCCTTCTGCTCGTAGGTGTAGGCGTCAATCTTGTTGAACACAAGATATACTGGCTTGTCGCCCGCGCCAATCTCGCGCAGGGTCTGCTTCACCACATCAATCTGCTCCTCGAAGTTGGGGTGCGAAATATCGACCACATGGATGAGCAGGTCAGCCTCGCGCACCTCGTCGAGAGTCGATTTGAACGACTCGATAAGTTGTGTAGGCAACTTGCGGATGAAACCAACGGTATCGGAGAGCAGGAACGGCAGGTTGTCGAACACCACCTTACGCACCGTAGTGTCGAGTGTCGCAAAGAGTTTATTCTCGGCAAACACCTCGCTCTTCGACACAAGGTTCATCAGCGTAGATTTTCCCACATTGGTATATCCCACCAACGCCACGCGCACCATCGAGCCGCGGTTTGAGCGCTGGACAGCCATCTGGCGGTCAATCTTCGAGAGTTCCTCCTTGAGTTTCGAGATGCGGTTACGCACGATACGGCGGTCGGTCTCAATCTCGCGCTCACCGGCACCACCACGGGTTCCCGTACCTCCTCGCTGACGCTCGAGGTGAGTCCACATACCCGCCAAACGGGGCAACATATACTCATACTGCGCCAACTGCACCTGTGTCTTGGCATAGGCTGTGCGGGCACGCGACATAAAGATGTCGAGGATAAGGCGTGTACGGTCCAACACTCGGCAAGGCATCTCCTTCTCGATGTTTCGCGTCTGCGAAGGCGAGAGTTCATCGTCGAAGATGACCATATCAATCTCGTTCTCCTCGCAATAAGCCGCAATCTCCTCCAACTTACCAGGACCCACATAGATGCGTGAGGATGGTTGTGGCAGGCGCTGCGTGAAGCGGCGCACTGTGACGATGTCGGCCGTCTCTGCCAAAAACTCCAACTCCGCCAGGAACTCCTCGACCTGCTCCACGGGCTGACCGTCGCGTATCACGGCAACGACCACCGCTCTTGCGCGCAGGTCCTGTGGCTCCTCTACGGGCTGATTCTCTTTTGCTTTCGCCATACTTATAGGTAAAAAAAGCATCCCGTAAACAAGTCACGGGACACTTTATACATATACTTAATAATATATTAGTTGATCTGGAACATTACAGGCAAGGTGTACTTTACGCGCACCTTCTGGCTGCTCTGCTGTCCTGGCTCCCACTTTGGAGAAGTAGCCAACACGCGTGAAGCCTCCTCACCGAGTGAACGGTCAGGTGACTGGAGCACCTGGATATTTGTTACAGAACCATCCTTCTCAACAACGAATGAGAGAACTACACGACCAGTGATACCGTTCTCCTGTGCGATCTGTGGATACTTGATACGCTCCTGAACCCACTTACGGAAAGCGTTCAAATCACCGCCCATGAATGAAGGCATCTTCTCTACCTTGATGTAAGGAGTCTCGTCCTCGATTTCCTCCTCTTCCTCAACCTCTACGATCTGTGTAGAGATCTCCAAGTCGCCCTCCAAGTCAAAGAAATCGACCTCAGTAGTGATCTTTGTGTCGTTGGTCACGATGTCAAGGATATCGTTGAAAACCTTGATCTCGATCTTCTTTGGAGCCTCGGGTGGCTTCTGCTCGTTACGGGTAATCTCGGTGATTTCCTCCTCAATAGGACCGTAGTTCAAATCGACCTGCTCGATACGATACTCCTTTGGAGCATACATAAACGCTGCGATAACAATCAACAACGAGATAATCAAGCCGATTTCAAGGAACAAACCCTTTCTGTTCTGAAGGTCTGCCTTTGGTGATTTTTTAATCTGCATAACTTGATGTTTTATTTTTAACTTAATTTTGTTCTTTCCAGCAAAACTGCCCGAGGTCGGCAAGGCTACTCGCTTTCAGCAAAACCGCCCATCCATAGCCAAACCATCTCACGCCCCACCCTCAAAAAACCATCCTAAAGGATGCCGAGGAGAGCATATTTGCAGTTCTTTGGGCAAATATAGTCAAAAAAAATCAAAAAGTAACGGTATGGGTAGAAAAATCTGCATTTTTTTTCTACTTTTGTTGCGATAGTAAACTTTTCGAGATGTTAGACACTAAAAAAGAGCCTCTTTACGGTAAGAGTTTGACCGCCCTGCAAAGCATCTGCGCCGAGTTGCAACTGCCCAAGTTTGCAGCCAAGCAGATTGCACGCTGGCTGTATGTGCGACGCGTGAAGGAGATAGCCGATATGACCGACCTTTCGCTTGCGGCACGCACCGCCCTTGCCGAGAAATATGAGTTGGGACTGACCCCTCCGCTGAAGGAGAGTTGCTCACAGGACGGCACGAAAAAATACCTCTTCCGCACCTCACAGGGCGAGTACATAGAGTCGGCATATATCCCTGACAAAGAGCGCGCTACACTCTGCGTATCTTCACAGGCGGGATGCCGTATGGGATGCCGTTTCTGCGCTACGGGACGCCAGGGCTTGCAGCACTCGCTGTCGGCAAACGAGATACTCAATCAGGTGCTCTCAATCCCCGAGAGCGAGAAACTCACCAACCTTGTATTTATGGGTATGGGCGAGCCGCTCGACAACACCGACAATGTCATCGAGGCGATAGATTGCATCACCGCCGCGTGGGGTATGGCGTGGTCGCCAACGCGAATCACGCTCTCAACGGCGGGTGTGGCGAAGAACCTGCGCCGACTGCTTGACCAGACGAAGGTGCATCTTGCCGTAAGTCTTCACAACCCATTCCACGAGGAGCGCGCCGAGATTATGCCGATTGAGAAGGCGTATCCTATCCGCGAGGTGATGGATATCCTGCGCGAATATGACTTTACGGGTCAGCGCCGAGTGTCGTTTGAGTACATCGTGATGGAGGGATTGAATGACTCGCCAGCGCACATCAAGGAGTTGTGCCGATTGCTCGATGGTGTGAAGTGCCGAATGAACCTCATCCGCTTCCACAAGATTCCCGATTCGCCCTACTTCTCGCCTTGCGATGAAAAGATGATTGCCTTCCGCAACACCCTCACCGCCAAAGGAATACAGACAACTATCCGCACCTCGCGCGGTGAGGATATTCAGGCAGCCTGCGGTCTGCTCTCAACCGCCGAACAACAACAAAAACAGTAGCGAAAATGATTAGTCTCATAGAAAAATATTTTCCGACGCTCACGCCCACGCAGAAGGAGCAGTTCACAGCATTGTATGACCTCTACGCCGAGTGGAACGCAAAGATAAATGTGGTCTCACGCAAGGACTTCGACCAACTCTATCTGCGCCACATTCTGCACTCGTTGGCCATCGCCAAGGTGTGCCAGTTCGAGGCGGGAGCAAGGGTTCTGGATGTGGGTTGCGGAGGAGGATTTCCCTCTGTGCCTCTGGCGATTATGTTCCCCGAGGTGAAGTTCATCTCGGCAGACTCCATCGGCAAGAAGATTACCGTTGTGAAGGGTGTCTGCGAGGGTGCCGGCATCAAGAATATCGACGCCCGCAACACCCGCGTGGAGCAGATTGCAGAGAAGTTCGACTATGTGGTTTCGCGCGCCGTAACCGAGATGCCCGCCTTCGTGAAGTGGATATGGACAAAGATTGAAAAGGGGCAAAAAGGAACGCTGCCAAACGGCATCCTCTACCTCAAGGGCGGCGACCTGACCGAAGAGCTGAAGGCAACAAAAATGCCTTGGACCGAGTACAATATCTCGGAGTTTTTTGAGGAGGAGTTTTTTGAAACGAAAAAAGTCGTTTACACTAAAAAATAAAAATTCAGGCGCGGGCATAAATCCGCGCTTTTCTTTTTCCATAGGGTCACATTTTGAGCCCGAAAGGTTATTTCGCCGAAAAATAATCTCGCTCGGCGGTGGAATTTATAAATAAATTCACTACCTTTACACATCATTAATAATTCTTGTGAGATGGAGACAGTAAAGGTAATATGTCAAAATACATCCTCTGTGGTGGAGGTTGTGGCAGGTACATCCCTGCTGGAGTTGGAGCAGAAGTTGGGCTTTGGGGGCAAGTACCCTATGCTGGCTGCCTATGTGAACAACCGCATCAAGGAGCTCAACTACAAGATTTACAAGCCTCTGGCGGTGCGATTTATCGACATCACCCACTTCGAGGGCTACCGCGTCTATCAGCGCACCATCTCATTCATCGTCCAGAAGGCTGTGTGGGACCTCTACAAGGAGCGCCAGTTCTTCATCCGTCACACTGTGGGCAGAGGTTTTTATTGCGAGTTCGCCGACGGCAAGCCTATCACCGACGAGGAGATTGCTACGCTGCGCGAGCAGATGCAGAAGATTATCGATGCGCGCTACCCTATCAACCGCTACCACATCCTCACCGAGGACATCCACCGAATCTACGAAAAGTTCGGCTTCGACGATAAGATTGACCTGCTGAACACCCGCCCACGCCTTTATAGCGACATCTACTGCATGGATGATATGGTGGGCTACTTCTACGGTGCACTGACACCCGACTCGGGTTACATCCATCTGTTCGATCTGCGCCGCTACTTCAACGGCTTCTATATCGCCCTGCCTACGCACGGAGACCCCGACAAGTTGGACCTCGATGTGCAGTGGGACAAGATGTTCGATGTATTCCACGAGTACCACCGCTGGGTGGATATTATGGGTGTGCCTACCGTTGGCCGTCTCAACAAGAAGATGCTCGCGGGCGACACCAGCGAACTCATCAAGATTGCCGAGGGCTTCCACGAGAAGAAGATTGCCGCAATGGCCGACCAGGTAGCCGAGGCTAACCGCACAAAGGGCACCCGTATGGTGCTTATCTCTGGCCCTTCGTCGAGCGGTAAGACCACCACATCGAAGCGACTGGGCATACAACTCCGCATCCTGGGTCTTGACCCTGTGCTGATTTCGCTCGATGACTACTTCGTTGATCGCGACCGCACACCAAAGGACGAGAACGGAGATTACGACTTCGAGGCACTGGAGGCTATCGACCTCGAGTTGCTCAACAGCGACCTCAAGCGCCTCATCGCGGGCGAGAGTGTCGAGGTGCCCCGCTATGACTTTATCACTGGCACACGCCAGTGGCACGAGACTCCGCTGAAACTCACCGAGCGCTCAATCCTCATTATGGAGGGCATCCACGGCCTCAACCCACGCCTCACACCAAGCATCCCACGCGACCAGAAGTTCTGCATCTATGTGTCGTGTCTCACCTCGGTTGCTATGGACAACCTCTCGCGCATCGCCACATCCGACAACCGCCTGCTGCGCCGCATCACACGCGACTACGCCACACGCGGTGCGAATGCCATTGCCACGCTCCAGCGCTGGCCAAGTGTGCGCCGAGGCGAGCAGAAGCATATCTTCCCCTATCAGGAGAATGCTGATGTGATGTTCAACTCATCGCTCTTCTATGAGATTTCCGTCTTGCGCTCGAAGGTTGAGCCTATCCTGCGTGAGGTGTCCGACACCGTACCGGAGTTTGGCGAGGCGAAGCGTCTGCTGAAATTCCTCGACAACTTCACCCCTATCTCACCCGACGAGATACCACCAACATCCATCCTGCGTGAGTTTATAGGAGACAGCAGCTTTAAGTATTAGAAATAAACCCAAAACATTATGATACTAACCACTACACCCACCATTGAGGGCAGACCAATAATTGAATACAAGGGAGTTGTGTTCGGCGAGGTAATCGTCGGCGTGAACTTCATCAAGGATTTTGCCGCAAGCATCCGCGACTTCATAGGAGGTCGCTCCAACACCTACGAGAACGAGCTTGTAAACGCCCGTAACACCGCTATGCAGGAGCTATCGTCAAGAGCTACCGCACTGGGTGCTGATGCCGTTGTGGGCATTGATGTTGATTACGAGGTGCTGGGTCAGGGCGGTATGCTGATGGTGACCGTTTCGGGTACTGCCGTAAAACTCGGATATTAGAGAAGATTATAATCGCAAAAATAAAACTACTAAAAAATGTTTGACAAATTTCAGAACCGCCACATTGGCGTGACAAATCCAACCGACCTCAACGAGATGTTGAAGGTCATTGGCGTAGAGTCTGTTGAGGAGCTTATCTCGCAGGTCATCCCCGCCTCAATCCGTTTGAAAAAGCCACTCGCACTGCCAGAGGGTATGAGCGAGTATGAGTTTACGGCACACATCGCCTCGCTCGCGGCAAAGAACCAGCAGATGCGCTCGTTCATCGGTATGGGTTACTACCCTACCGCAGTGCCAGCCGTAGTGAGCCGCAATGTGTTTGAGAACCCAGCGTGGTACACCTCTTACACCCCATATCAGGCAGAGATTTCGCAGGGTCGTCTGGAGGCTCTGCTGAACTACCAGACCGCTATCCTCTCGCTCACAGGTATGCAGATTGCAAACTGCTCACTCCTCGACGAGGCTACTGCGGCAGCCGAGGCTATGCTTATGATGTACGCCCTGCGCTCACGCGAGGCTGTGAAGGAGGGTCGCAACCAGCTCTTCGTTGATAAGGATATCTTCCCACAGACTCTGGATGTGCTCCTTACCCGCAGCGAGCCATTCGGCATCGAACTTATCGTTGATAGTTACAACGAGTACGAGTTCTCGGGCAAGGAGTTCGGCGCGATTATGCAGACCCCAGCCGCTAACGGCGAGGTGCGCGACTACTCGGCATTCGCCGCAAAGGCACACGAGGCGGGCGCATTGGTTGCGGCTATTGCAGACATCTTGTCACTGGCACTTTTGACCCCTCCAGCAGAGTGGGGTGCAGACATCGCCGTCGGCTCAACACAGCGCTTGGGCTGCCCTATGGGCTTCGGTGGTCCTGCGGCGGGTTATATGGCGTGCCGCGAGGCTTACAAGCGTAACATCCCAGGCCGTATCATCGGCGTATCGGTGGATAGATTGGGCAACAAGGCTCTGCGTATGTCGTTGCAGATGCGCGAGCAGCACATCAAGCGCGAGAAGGCTACATCGAACATCTGTACAGCATCAGCCCTGATGGCTTCGATGGCTGGTTTCTACTGTATCTACAATGGTCCAGAGGGCGTGCAGCGCGCGGCTATGACGGCTCACTCTTCGGCAGTTGCTATCGCCGAGGCGTTGGAGGCTATGGGCTACAAACTCACTACAAAGCATATCTTCGACACCCTCGAGGTGGAGACCGAGGCTGCCGTTGTGCAGAACATCGCACTCGACGCGGGCTTCAACTTCTACTACCCATCGGAGGGTAAGGTGCGCCTCTCAACCGACGAGGTGACAACCCCTGAGGAGGTGGATGCTATCGTGGCTATCTTCGCAGAGGCTACCGGCAAGAAGGCGAAGGCTGTGAAGATTTCTGACAAGCCATCGCTCTGCGACTGCGTGAAGCGTACATCGCCAATTCTTACAGAGCCTGTCTTTAACAAGTACCACTCGGAGAGTGATATGATGCGTTACATCAAGCAGTTGGAGTTGCGCGATATCTCATTGGCTAACTCAATGATTTCGCTCGGCTCTTGCACAATGAAGCTCAACGCGGCGGCTATTATGCAGCCACTCTCACTCGCGGGCTTCCAGAATATGCACCCATTTGCCCCTGCCGACCAGACAGAGGGTTACACAGAGCTTATCGCAGAGCTTGAGAAGGACTTGGCTACAATCACAGGCTTCGCTGGTTGCTCACTCCAGCCAAATTCGGGTGCTGCGGGCGAGTACGCAGGTTTGATGGTTATCCGCGCCTACCACCAGAGCCGTGGTCAGGGCTACCGCAACATCATCCTTATCCCTGCGTCGGCACACGGTACTAACCCAGCGTCGGCTGCTATGGCGGGTATGAAGATTGTCACCGTGGCGTGCGACCAGAACGGAAATATCGATGTTGAGGATTTGAAGAAGAAGGCCGAGGAGTACTCATCGGAGTTGTGCGGTTTGATGGTGACCTACCCATCTACTCACGGCGTATTCGAGAGCCGCATCCGCGAGATCGTTGATGCAGTTCACGACGCGGGCGGACAGGTATATATGGACGGTGCGAATATGAACGCACAGGTGGGCTTGACAAACCCAGGCTATATCGGCGCTGATGTCTGCCACCTCAACCTCCACAAGACCTTCGCAATGCCTCACGGCGGTGGTGGTCCTGGCGTTGGTCCTATCTGCGTGGCGGAGCACCTCACACCATTCCTCCCATCGCACTCTGTTATGGCTACTGGCGGCGAGGACGGCATCACAGCCGTATCTTCATCACCTTGGGGCTCGGCGATGTTGTTGCCTATCACCTACGGCTACATCAAGATGCTCGGCGAGGAGGGCTTGCGTCACTCGACAGAGATGGCTATCGTGAATGCTAACTATATGTCATCGGCCTTGAAGAACGAGTACCGCACTTACTACTCTGGCGAGACTGGTCGCGTGGGTCACGAGATGATTCTCGACCTCACAAACTTCAAGAAGGATTATGGCATCGACTGCGGCGACATCGCTCACCGCTTGATGGACTACGGCTTCCACGCTCCTACGCTCTCGTTCCCAGTACACGAGACCTTGATGGTTGAGCCTACCGAGTCGGAGCCAAAGGCCGAGATGGACCGCTTTATGGAGGCGCTCGTACAGATTAAGCGCGAGTGCGAGGCTGCTGCCGCATCGGGCGAGAAGGATAATGTGGTGGTGAATGCGCCTCACACAGCCGTTGAGTTGGCGGGCGAGTGGTCACACCCATACTCACGCCTTGAGGCTGCCTTCCCATTGGAGTGGGTTAAGGTATCGAAGTTCTTCCCTTATGTCACCAAGATTGACAATGGCTACGGCGACCGCAACCTTGTTTGCTGCAATGTAGATTAAATAAGGTAATATTCAATAAAAGTTCAGCCTGCTCCTCTCGGGGCAGGCTGTTTGTTTATAGCATATTGAAATACTCTTTACAATACGGAATATTTCTAACTATCCACCACAATATCATCAGCGCTAAAACCAATAACACCACACACGGATGCTGAACATATCGGCATGCCACCTCAACTCTCTTCTCTTTGAAAAATGTGGTTATCGCAACCGCAATAAAATAAGGAAGAGATATTACAAGAAAATAGTTATAACGAATTGCCAAACTCCACTCGCCATTCAACAAGTGATGCACAAAACGCTGAACGCCACACGCAGGGCAGTCAAAACCAGTCAAAAGATGAAAAGGACATTTGGGTGCAAAAACAGAGTTCGTGGGGTCAATGAAAAAATAAATAACACCCAAACATACTATTATTATAAATACCCAAACTTTCCTACTCATTACAATTCAGCAACGATAGCCGCAATAACAACTACAAGCACATAAATAGCGCACACTATTGCACTCGCCACAGCAGCAGCAATTGACCATTTCTTTGAACTTTGCGCTGCAACCTCTGCCTCATCATAGTTGCCATTTGCCCAAAGAGTATCCACTTGCGTTGCCTTGACGATTGCAACAATGCCAAAAGGCATACAACACAACAATGTTGTCAAGATTGCCCACACCAAATAGTTGTCGGGCTTTTGTCTGTTTACAGTCTCCATAATTTTACCTTTTTCTTTTCGTCCGACTCCATTGGCGAGTTATAAAAACAAAGAAAGTGTGGAGTCGATTAGTTTATTCTATTAGAGGTTCTGGAATACCTTGACACAAATAAACAATACCCCACACCCGTATTGGGTATGGAGCAAGTATGCTGCCATAGATATACCAATACAAGGTGACGAGTGTCTTGCTTTTCTTGTGTCATTGAAATTTTCCAGATTTCTAAAAAGAAAAAAGCTAATACACTTTCACTAAATATGTAAAAATATGTTCACTACCCGCTGGATAGCATTACAAAAATAGAAAAAAATTATCAAATACAATGGAATTATATATAAAAAAAATCCCTACAAGCATTTTGCACTTGTAGGGACTATCTCCGTCATTATTCTCTCCTTTTATAATATTTTGTCACGAGGTCTTTGGTTAATATCAACTGCTTATCGCTTATCTGCTCTATTTTATAGGCTTGATAAGTATTATCGGGCATTACCAATCGGAATTGATTCTCCACCACTTGCCAAGTAAAAGGCTCCTCGATGATATTAAAGCTCGAATAGTGAGTAAATTTACCCGAGCCGTCATTCTTTACCTCCAGCTGATACATATCAGATATATCATCCTCGGCGTACCACCATCTGTCATCTTCTGCGATATAGGCTTTTGATAGTTCCCACAATCCCACAATTTCGGGCTGGGAAGGGTGGTTTTCTTCGTTGTTGCACGCAACAAACAACATCGGCAAGAGTGTTGCCAATAAAAGTAATCTTTTCATTTGAGATAATTGTAATTAATAGTTAAACATTCTGTTCCTTGCTTCAACGAACAGCATCGCAAATTTATTATTTTTTCTTGAAATCACAAAACTTTTTCGCCGCAGGCGACATCTTCGGTGGCTCAATGCGCAGAGCGCATCGACGCCCCCAGCCACCGAAGATGAATCACCCACGAAAAGCAAGAAAAGACCGAAGAATAAAATTTTCCTCTCGAAATTTTGCACTTACAAGCGAAGTGTGTATCTTTGTGTGATTTACCGAAAATAAACGATATACATTATAACATTATGAAAGTAGAAAATTCAAAGATGGTGTCGGTGCACTACACACTGACAGTTGATGGTCAGATTGCAGACCAGTCTCGTGAGGGTCAGCCTTTGCAGTTCATCTGTGGCGCAGGTATGTTGCTCCCAAAGTTCGAGGGCGCAATTATGGGCAAGGAGCCAGGTGAGAAGGTGTCATTCACATTGGAGCCAAAGGATGGCTACGGCGAGATTATCCCAGAGGCAATCGTTGACCTTCCAAAGGATATATTTATGGTTGATGGCAAGTTGGCAGAGGATATCCTCTTCGTGGGTAGCCAGGTGCCTATGAGCGACGCACAGGGCAACCGTATGCTCGGCGTTATCAAGGAGGTGGCAGAGACTACCGTGAAGATGAACTTCAACCACCCAATGGCAGGCAAGACCCTGAACTTCGATGTTGAGGTTGTCGAGGTACGCGATGTGACTCCAGAGGACCTGGCAGCACAGGGCGGTTGCAACTGCGGTTGCCACGGTGACTGCGAGAGCGGTTGCGAGGGTGGTTGCGACAGCGAGTGCGGCTGCAACTAATCAATCCTAACTCACAGAGGCTGTCTAACCGCACGGTTAGCAGCCTTTTCTTGTTTTCTCGGGATTGCTCGTAAATAAGGATTTTAAGGGCGAGTATAACGCCGAAAAGACCTTTTTAGACAATTTATGGTAAGTATTGCTAATATAGTAGATGCTCTATCTAACCCCTACACTCCGTGGCGCTCGCTGCGAAATGTGGAGGTGGTGTGCTGTGACGGTATGCCGCAATACTTTACGGGCAATGCTTCGGTGATATTCCACATTCGCTTAAATGGCGACATCAAAATCCTGAAGTGCTACACGCGCCACAACGCCCACCTCAAGGCAATCTATGGCGAGCGGTTTCTGCCCGCCGAGTTGTGCGTGACCAACATTCTGGGTCAGCGCCATTGGGTCGATTGTCTGGTTGCCGACTATGTGGAGGGCGCAACACTGCACGAGATGCTCGGCAAGCCACTCGGCAAGCAACAACTGCAAAGACTCGCCGAGGAGTTCGACCGCTTTGCCGCCGACCTGTTCGATAGGGAGTTTGCCCACGGCGACCTCAAGCCCGAAAATATCATCGTAGGCAAGGATGGCGTGATGCGAGCCATCGACTGGGATGCGGCATTTGTGCCCGCGCTGGATGGCAACAAGGCGCTGGAGATTGGCACTGCGGCATATCAGCATCCGTCGCGCACTATCGACCTCTACGACAAGCACATAGACGACTACTCTATTGCCTTCATCTCGACCCTGCTGCACGCCTACGCCGCCGACCCCAAGCAGGCGGAGTACTACCGTCAGCACCACGAGCCGCAGGCGCACCCGCGCGCGATTACGCGCCCAAAGGCGAACTACAACTTTATCCATCAGATGAGCCTCGACACCCAGCCTAAAAAGAGTTGGCTCGACCTCACGCTTGAGATGTTTGCCGAGCGGGCAATGGCAAGAGAGTATCGTGTTGCGCGACTCCTCTACGACAACACGCCGCAACTATTCTCCCTGAAGCGCCTCTTCGCCAACTACACCACCATCGCGCCCCACAACGATATGGAGGCGGATGTTCTGCACGGTCTTTGGGGCTACAAACTGCGCGACAGATGGGCGATAGCACCTCTGTTTGATGAGTGCAACGACCCCAAGGAGGAACTCCTGCAAGTGCGACTGGGAGGCTACCGACATCTGCTCTCGCTCGACGGGCGCAGACTCTACACCGCCCCCGCCACAGCGCGCATACGCATCAAGGGCGACACCATAACAATCACCCACCCCGACCAGAGGGTGGAAACAATAGACGGGAAAAAGTTGGACGGGTTGCAATAAAATAGTATATTTGCAGAAACAACCCAACAAATGTATAAACAAGAGATTACCCGAAGCCATCGTGCTGCCTTTGTCATCGTGCTGGACCAGTCCACATCTATGCAGCAGCAGGTGGAGTTTGGTCGTATGGTTGCCACCAAAGCCCAGGTGGTCGCCTACACCGCCAACTCGCTGATTTCGGAGTTGGTCGATCGTTGCCGCCGCACCGATGGCGTACGCAACTACTATGACATTGCCGTGATTGGCTACTCGGGCGAGAGCGTCCGCAGCCTGCTCCCACGCAAGGGTTTCAACGCGGTGAGCGACCTTGCCGAGCAGATGCCACCGATGACCTCGGTAGCCTTCGAGGAGAGTATGCCCGACGGCACGCAGGCCATTGTGCACCACCGCCAGAGGGAGTGGATAACGCCCCTCGCCGAGGGTACAACACCTATGCACGAGGCGCTGCACACGGTGCGTGACCTTGTGGAGGAGTGGTGCTCGAAGCCAGAGCACCAGCAGAGTTTTCCGCCGATTGTAATCAACATCACCGACGGCGAGCCTACGGACTGCACCGACCACGAATTGAGGGATGTCTGCACCCTCATCAAGCGCACTTCAACCGACGACGGCAACACGCTCTTGATAAACATACACATCAGCACCGACCAGCGACTCGGCTCGGTCATCTTCCCGATGCACGAGGAGTTGGCGCAGGCGTGCGACAAGGCGCGACTGCTGGCTGACTGCTCAAGCACGATGCCCGCGGCGCTGAACGAGGCGATACACTCACTCAAGGGAGCGGGCTCCATACCGCCCTACATCGGCATAGGTTACAACGCCTCGGTGGTGGAGTTGCTCTCGATGATTAACATAGGCTCACGCAGCATAACTCAAATTGATTGATTATGGCGACTACGATGGCAACTATCACAGCCCTGCGGGCAGCCCTTTATGCGCCCGAGAGCCACTTCCGTACGGCACAGAGCCTGCGGTGGGAGGATGAGGTGGTGCGCTCGACACTCTTTGCCGAGACTCGCATCCTGCTCGACGGCAAGCGCTACCTTTTGGCGATGCCGCTCGATGAGAGGGCACTGCGCCGCGTGGAGCGTTTCACGCCTTTGCAACGGCACCTGAACTGCGGAGTTGTACCTCGCATGGAGATACTCCGCGACGAGATGAAATACACCACTGCGAGTCAGCAGGAGCGCTTCAGCGACATTCTGCTTGAGCCCCTGACCGACGCCCTGCCACTTGCCGATGCGCTCGCGCAGATTGAGGGCAAGGAGGAGGCGGAGCGACTGCTCGCGGCGATAGATACACTGGAAAGCACACTCCACAAGGCGGGTATCTCGCACAACAACCTGCGCGTGGAAAACCTCACCATCAGCGCCGAGGGTGCGCTCTACCCCATCCGCTGGCACTACGCCACCGAGGGCGTGGGCGGCGACAAAGAGGCGCTGGGAACCCTGCGTGAGAGGGTGCGCTCAACGGCTAACGAAGAACTTTACCCACGCGAGGCGGAGCAGGCGACACCGATGTTGCTGAATGATTACTCCTATGCAAGCGAGATGCACGAGGGTATGATTGCGGTCGAGAACGATGAGGGCTGGGGCTTTGTGAACTACCGATGCGAGGAGGTCATCAAGCCGCAATACCTCTGGGCAAATGACTTTTGTGAGGGTCGCGCCGAGGTGCAGACCGCCGAGGGTATGGGCTTGATTGACAGGCAGGGCAACTACATCATCGACCCGATTTATGAGGCGGTGGAGTGGGATGCAAGCGACGGAATGGCGCGCGTGGCAAGGGACAACGAGTGGGCTCTGTTCGACTACTCGGGCAGGCAACTCTCCGAGTGGGGCACTCCCTTTGGGGGGGGGGTCGAACGCACTGCAAGAGAACGAATTATAACGATAAAAACAAATAAAACAGCAGAATTATGGAACAGACAAAATGTCTTATCATCGGCAGCGGACCTGCGGGTTATACGGCTGCAATATACACCTCACGCGCAAACCTCAACCCTGTGCTTTACGAGGGTATCGAGCCAGGTGGTCAATTGACAACCACCACCGAGAGTGAGAACTTCCCAGGCTACCCAGAGGGTATCACTGGCACCGCAATGATGGCAGATTTGAAGAAGCAGGCACAGCGTTTCGGCGCGGATGTTCGCTTCGGCATCGTTACGAATATCAACTTCGATGTTCGCCCATTCGTCGTGACAATCGACGGCGAGAAGCAGATTGAGGCAGAGACACTTATCGTCGCTACAGGTGCGTCGGCAAAATACCTCGGTCTGGAGTCGGAGGCGAAGTTCAGAGGTATGGGCGTGAGCGCCTGCGCCACTTGCGACGGCTTCTTCTACCGCAAGCAGGATGTTGCTGTGGTGGGTGGTGGTGACACCGCCTGCGAGGAGGCTACCTATCTTGCATCAATCTGCAAGCAGGTGTATCTCATCGTGCGTAAACCATTCCTCCGCGCATCGAAGGCTATGCAGGAGCGTGTCTTCAACACACCTAACATCAAGGTTATGTTCGAGTACAACACCGTAGAGGTGCTGGGCGACGAGGATGGCGTAACGGGTGCTCTGCTCCGCCACACATCGGGCGAGGAGACCACAATCGACATCACAGGTTTCTTCCTGGCTATCGGTCACCATCCTAATACTGACCTCTTCAAGGGTAAGTTGGAACTCGACGAGGAGGGTTACATCAAGACCATCCCTGGCACATCAAAGACCAACATCGAGGGCGTCTTTGCTGCTGGTGATGTGAAGGACCCACACTACCGTCAGGCTATCACTGCCGCAGGCTCGGGTTGCATCGCCGCCCTTGATTGCGAGCGCTATCTGTTGAGCAAGTAATGCCAATCGCAGTAACCATACTCGGCAACTCGTCAGCCAAGCCAACAGCCACGGGACACCCCTCGGCGCAGGTCGTAAACATCAACGAGCAACTCTTTCTGGTGGATGCTGGAGAGGGTGTGCAGCGACAGATGGCACGCTGCGGCATCTCGCCGCTGAAGTTGCGTGCGGTGTTCATCTCGCACCTGCACGGCGACCATATGTTCGGTCTGTTTCCGTTGCTCTCGACTCTCGGCCTGTACGGACGACGCACGCCGCTCAAGATTTATGCTCCGCGCCCCTTTGGTGAGGCGCTGGAGGGCTTTCTGCGTATCTTCGAGAGCGACCTGCCCTACACCCCCGAGTGGGTGGAGGTGGATACCACCAAGCACCAGATAATCTTCGAGAACGACACCACCGAGGTGTGGTCACTACCCTTGCGTCACCGCATACCTACGGCGGGTTACCTATTCAAACAGAAGCAGCCAGCGCTGAATGTAACAAAATATGCCATAGAGCGTTACGGGCTCGATATGCACCAGATTGTGGCGGCAAAGCGAGGTGAGGATATTACCCTTTCGTCGGGCGAGGTCATAGCAAATGACCTTCTGACCTACCGCCCCTATCCGCCTATGTCGTACGCCTACTGCTCCGACACAAACTACTCGGCACGCCTTGCGAAGATGGTCGAGGGGGTCGATATGCTCTACCACGAGGCGACCTACTGCGCCGCGGAGCGCAAGACCGCCAAGATGCGCGGTCACTCCACCACCGCCGACGCCGCCAAGGTGGCACAGATGGCGGGCGCTGGGCGACTGCTGATTGGTCACTTCTCGTCGCGCTACAAGGAGCTTGAGCCGCTGCTCGCCGAGTGCCGCGAGATATTCCCCGCAAGCGACATCGCGCGTGAGAGGGAAACCTTTGTAATCGAAGAAAAACGAATCAAGAAATGACAAAGCAGGAGATACAATTCGTGCGCTCGCTTGCCGACAAGCGCAGCCGCGACGAGCATCAACTATTTATAGCAGAGGGAGATAAACTCATCGACGAGATTATCTCATCGGGCCTGCGCGTGAGGAACATCTACGCTCTGGAGGGTCATCTCTCGGGCAAGGCGGAGGTGGTTTCGACGAAGGAAATGGAGCGCATCTCGCAACTCAAGACAGCGGCATCGTCGCTCGCCGTAGTGGAGCAGCCACGCCACAAGACTCCCGCCACAGCGCCTGCGGGGAAGTTGAGCATCGCTCTGGATGGCGTGCAGAACCCAGGCAACCTCGGCACAATCATTCGCCTTGCCGACTGGTTTGGCGTGGAGGATATCTTCTGCTCGATGGATACCGCCGACTGCTTCAACCCCAAGGTGGTGCAGGCGACAATGGGCGCCATACTGCGTGTGAAGGTACACTACCTGCCGCTGGCGGAGTTTTTGAAGCGCACCGCAGCCGAGGGAACACCTATCTACGGCACAATGCTTGATGGCGAAAATATCTACTCGACCGACCTGCGAGCGACGGGCGTAATCGTGATGGGCAACGAGGGCAAGGGCGTGAGCGACGAGTGCGCCAAGCACTTCACACACAAGCTCTTGATTCCATCCTACCCACCCGAGCGTCAAGGCTCCGAGTCACTCAACGTGGCGATGGCTACGGGCATAGTATGTGCCGAGTTCCGCCGCCGAAGTGTGAAATAGTTTTGGCGAAAAATATGCAAGAACCTATCCTTTCGGGGGTAGGTTTTTTTATTCCACTACTCACGAAACTGCAAAAAGAGGATTTTTTAGGCAGTTTCTTTGCATTTTCAAAGGCGAAAAATGCAAAAATCGGCTAATAATTGAAAATTATTAGTACATTTGCTGATTGAAACATTCGAATTTTATGTCAGACAATAGACTCAAGATAGGAATTACACAGGGCGACACCAACGGAATTGGTTGGGAGGTGATCCTCCACACGCTCGCCGATGCACGCCTCACAGAGTTGTTCACCCCAGTGGTGTATGGCTCACAGCAGGCGGCAAAATTTTACTCATCCACCCTCGACAAGGAGGAGGGCACAGTGCAGTTCAGCGTCGTGGCTTCAGCCGAGGAGGCTCGCCGCGGTAAGGTGAACCTCGTTGAGTGTGGTGACGCAAAGCCACAGCCAGGCGTAGCCTCAAAGGAGGCGGGCAAGGCTGCCGTAGAGGCGTTGCAGAAGGCAGTAACCGACCTCAAGGAGGGCGAACTCGACGCAATCGTCACAGCCCCAATCAACAAGGATATGGCGCAGAGCGAGGAGTTCCAGTTCACTGGTCACACCGAGTTTATGGCGGCAAACCTCGAGGGCGAGCCAATGATGATTATGTGCAGCGAGCGTCTGCGCGTGGGTCTGGTTACAATCCACATCCCCGTAGCCGAGGTGAGCAAGAGCATCACCAAGGAGAAGATTATCTCGTCGCTCACAACACTCCGCTCGACTCTCAAGCAGGACTTCGGCATCGTCGAGCCACGCATCGCAGTCCTCTCGCTTAACCCACACGCTGGCGAGGGCGGTATGCTCGGCACGGAGGAGCAGGAGATTATCAAGCCAGCCATCGAGGAGGCATTTAACGATGGCATCCTCGCATTCGGTCCATTCCCTGCCGATGGTCTGTTCGCTACGGGCGGCTACGCAAAGTATGACGCGGTACTTGCGATGTACCACGACCAGGGCTTGACCCCATTCAAGACACTCTCACCCGACGGCGTGAACTTCACCGCTGGCTTGAGCGAGGTACGCACCTCACCCGACCACGGCACAGCCTACGACATCGCGGGCAAGGGCATTGCCGACCCACAGTCGATGCGTAACGCAATCTATGCCGCTATCGACATCGTTCGCAACCGCGAGCAGTGGGCGCAGTGGAACCGCAACCCATTGCAGCACTTCGAGCGCGAGAAGGGTCGTGACATCTCGGTGAAGGATTTGAAGTTACCAGAGAGCGAGGAGTAAAGTTTTGGTGTTATGATAGACGGAGGAGGATACAAAAATTCACGCGGCAATATGCTGCTGGGCGTGGCGGTAGCAATACTGTCAATCGTCGGACTGGGTACAAATGTGTACAAGCACAACACGGGCGAAAATGTAGAGTGGTTCTCGATAGTTTCGGAGCTTGCGATGTTCGCCGCAGCATTGTACTTTGTCATCTCCTACTTCCGCAACCGCAAGGATAAAAAGGATGAAAAAGAGATTATTTTGACAAAAAAAATCGCATTGATTGAAAAGGATGAAGAGGGTGGATATGTAATACACTCTTCAGATACAGAATCAACCATTATCGGCGAGGGCGAAACCATCGCTGAGGCAAAAGCCGATTTTGAAAAAGCTCTGCGCGAGGCAATCGACGCCTACAAAGAAGATGGCGAGGATGTGCCAGCAGAGTTGCAAAATGTGGAGTTTGAATATAAAGAAAAATAATTCACGATTTTGAATTTTGAATTCTAAATTTTGAATTTCATTGTATAACCGAGCCGAAACCGTATTCCGTCTCGTAATTGTGGAAGCGGCGGCAGGCTCAAAACATAAATTTAACTTATAAAAACTATGATTAAAATCACATTTCCTGATGGCAATGTAAAGGAGTTTGCCAAGGGAACAACTGCTTACCAGGTTGCAGAGAGTATCAGCCCTCGTTTAGCTGCCGACTGTCTTGCCGCTGCGGTAAACGGCGCTACTGTCGATATGACACGCGCCATCGACGAGGACGCAACAATTAAGTTCTACAAGTGGGAGGACGCCGAGGGCAAGCACGCTTTCTGGCACACATCTTCTCACCTCCTGGCAGAGGCATTGCAGAGCCTCTACCCAGGCATTAAGTTCGGTATCGGCCCAGCCATCGAGAACGGTTTTTACTACGATGTAGATTCTCCAACCCCAATCACCGAGGGCGACCTGGAGACTATCGAGAAGAAGATGCAGGAGTTGGCTCGCCAGAAGGAGGAGCTCATCCGCACCGAGGTATCGAAGGAGGAGGCACTCAAGACCTTTACCGAGAAGGGCGATCAATATAAGGTTGAGTTGATTCAGGACCTGGAGGATGGTACAATCTCATTCTACACAAATGGCTCATTCACCGACCTCTGCCGCGGTCCACACATCCCTAACACAGGCATCATCAAGGCTGTGAAGCTCACATCTGTGGCTGGTGCTTACTGGCGCGGAAATGAGAAGAACAAGATGCTCACCCGTATCTACGGAGTATCGTTCCCAAAGAAGTCGATGCTCGACGAGTACCTCGCAATGATTGAGGAGGCGAAGAAGCGCGACCACCGTAAGTTGGGTAAGGATTTGGAGCTCTTTATGTTCTCACAGCGCGTGGGTCAGGGCTTGCCAATGTGGTTGCCAAAGGGTGCAGAGTTGCGCGACCGTCTGGAGCGTTTCTTGCGCCAGATTCAGAAGGACTACGGCTATATGCAGGTTATCACCCCACATATCGGTAACAAGGATTTGTATGTGACATCTGGTCACTACGCAAAGTACGGCAAGGACTCGTTCCAGCCTATCCACACACCATTCGAGGGCGAGGAGTACCTGTTGAAGCCTATGAACTGCCCTCACCACTGTGAGATTTACCGCTCGAAGCCACGCTCTTACAAGGACCTTCCAGTTCGCTTGGCGGAGTTCGGTACAGTATATCGTTACGAGCAGTCGGGCGAGTTGCACGGCTTGACTCGTGTGCGTAGCTTTACACAGGACGATGCTCACCTCTTCGTGCGCCCAGACCAGCTCTTGGAGGAGTTCGAGAAGGTAATCGACATCGTGCTCTACATCTTCCGCACATTGAAGTTCGAGAACTACACAGCGCAGATTTCATTGCGTGACCCTAACAACACAGAGAAGTACATCGGCTCTGACGAGAACTGGGAGAAGGCAGAGTCTGCTATCATCCAGGCTTGCCAGGAGAAGGGCTTGAACACACCCGTAGAGCTCGGCGAGGCTGCCTTCTATGGTCCAAAGCTCGACTTTATGGTGAAGGATGCTCTCGGCCGTAGCTGGCAGTTGGGTACTATCCAGGTGGATTACAACCTCCCAGAGCGTTTCGACCTCACTTACAAGGGCAACGACGATAAGCTCCACCGCCCAATTATGATTCACCGCGCACCATTCGGCTCTATGGAGCGTTTCGTGGCTGTGTTGCTGGAGCACACTGCGGGTAAGTTCCCATTGTGGCTCACTCCAGACCAGGCTGTTATCCTCCCAATCTCGGAGAAGTTCAACGACTACGCTAACGAGGTAGCCAAGACATTGGCGAAGTCGGATGTACGCGTTCAGGTGGACGAGCGTAACGAGAAGATTGGCCGTAAGATTCGTGACAACGAGCTCAAGCGTATCCCATTCCTCTTGATTGTTGGTGAGAAGGAGGCTGCCGAGGGCTTGGTATCAGTTCGCGTACAGGGCGAGGGCGACAAGGGCTCGATGACTATCGCCGAGTTCGCTGCTCACATCAACGGCTTGGTTGATGCCGAGATTGAGGCCAACAAGATGCAGTAAACGAAGATTTTACAACAATAACTTAAGTAAATTTTACTAATTTGGCAATTACACAGAAACCGTTTACTCCACGCCCTATGGGTGGAGCAAACAACAAGCCTCAGCAGCAGCAGAATCAGCGAGGCAAACGAGTAGAGAAGGAGAACCCTAACCGCATCAACAACGAGATTACAGCGCCTATGGTGCGTATCGTTGGTGACAATGTGGAGCCAAACTTGGTTGTACCTATCCGCCAGGCTATCGCTATGGCAGACGAGATGGAGCTCGACCTCATCGAGATCTCGCCAAACGCAGAGCCTCCTGTGTGTCGCATCGCCGACTACCAGAAGTTCCTCTACCAGCAGAAGCGCAAGGCGAAGGAGATCAAGGCAAAGCAG
>JAFZFR010000051.1 GCA_017555805.1 Alistipes sp.
AGGCATTCACCTTCGACGCGACACACTGCCCCGACCTCTTCCCAGCATTGGCCGCTCTGGCTGCCGCTGCAGAGGGCGTGAGCACCATCATCGGTACATCGCGCCTCCGTCATAAGGAGAGCGACCGCGCCGAGACCATCCGTGCCGAGTATGAGAAGTTGGGCATCGAGGTGGACATCACCGAGGAAAACATAATGAAGATTCGTGGAGGCAAGATTCAGCCCGCCACTACATTCAGCCACAACGACCACCGCATCGCTATGTCGATTGCCGTGTCGGCGTTGCGTTGCGAGGGCGAGGTTACAATCGAGAATGCCGAGTGCGTAGCAAAGAGTTACCCCACATTCTTCGAGGATTTGGAATCAATAATTGTGAGATAATGAACTCTTGGGGAGATAGATTTCGACTCACCATCTGGGGCGAGTCACACGGACATCAGGTAGGAGTAAGCATCGACGGCGTACCTGCGGGCATCGCATTGTCGGAGGAGGACTTCATTCACGACCTCGACCGCCGCAGAGCGGGCGCAGCAGGCACAACACCTCGCAAGGAGAGTGATGCGCCTCACATCGTGTCGGGACTCTTCAACGGCTTCACTACGGGCTCTCCGCTCACCATCGAGTTCCTCAACGAGAACACCCGTTCGGGTGATTACCGTAACCTTACCGTTCATCCACGCCCATCACACGCCGACCTTGTGGCACAGCAGAAGTGGAACGGCTTTAACGACCCACGCGGCGGAGGTCACTTCTCGGGCAGAATAACGCTCGGAATGGTGGCGGCTGGCGTTGTGGCAAAGAAGATTTTGGGCGAGGGCGCTACATTCACTACCGACATCACCGAGATTGGCGGCTGCACCGACAAGGATCAGTGGGCAACGCTCATCGAGGATGCACAGCGCTCACACGACTCATTGGGTGGCATCATCGAGTGCCGCGTGGGAGGCATCCCTACGGGCTTGGGCGAGCCATTCTTCGACTCGGTTGAGAGCCTTGCGGCACACCTTTTGTTCTCCGTTCCTGCGGTCAAGGGTATTGAATTCGGCGCTGGCTTTGCAGCAGCCCGAATGCGCGGCTCGGAGCATAACGACCCTATCATATCGGCCGAGGGCAAGACCTCGACAAACCACGCTGGTGGCATCGTTGGCGGCATCACAAACGGCAACGAGATTATCGCCCGCGTCGCAATCAAGCCTACGGCATCCATCGCCCGGGAGCAGCAGACCTTCAACTTCGAGAGCCACTCTGTCGAGCCTCTCACAATCAAGGGACGCCACGATGTCTGCATCACTCTGCGAGCTGCAGTAGTTGTGGAGGCAGCGATGGCTATCGCATTGGCTGACCTCAAATTACGCGCATAGGATGAGAGCCTCACGCAAAGAGATTGTCGCTTTTTTGGCTTCCTCCATCGAGGCGCTCTACCCCGCGCCCGAGCGTATGCGTATAGCACGCCTTGTGGCGGCTGCGTTGAGCGGTGAGAACGAAATAAAGTTCCTGACCGACCCAGGCGAGATTATTGATGTGGAGGTGGAGCAGGCTGCACACGAGTTGGGCAACGGCCGCCCCGCACAATATATCATCGGCACCACCGAGTTCTGCGGCGAGGAGTTCATCATCCGCGAGGGAGCACTCATCCCCCGCCCCGAGACCGAGGAACTTGTGATGTGGGCACGAGAGGAGGCAAAGCGCTTCACCAAGCCCCGCATTCTGGATGTCTGCACGGGTAGCGGATGTATTGCCATTGCGCTCAAGAAACTAATCCCTTCAGCCGAAGTCACAGCCATTGACCTCTCCACCGAGGCACTTGCCATCGCACGCGAGAATGCCGAGAAACTGGACGCAGATGTAAGCATCCTTCAGGATGATGCGCTGAGTGGTATGACCTCTCTCGGCGACAAGAAATTTGATATCATAGTCTCAAATCCGCCCTATATTCCCTCATCGGAGCACGATGCGATGCACATCAATGTGACACGCTATGAGCCCCATATGGCGCTCTTTGTGGCGGATGATGACCCACTGATATTCTACCGCGAGATTGCCCTCACGGCAAAGCGACTGCTCACCAAGGGCGGAGCGCTCCTTTTCGAAATACACGAAACCCTCGCCACCCAGACCGAGCAGATGCTCCAGAGTTTGGGCTATAATACCGAACTACGACACGACTTCCTTTCAAAACCAAGAATGATATGTTGCCACCAAAAAGAGTAAAACGCACCAAGACCGCCGAGCAGGCACTCGCCTCGCTCCAGAGGTTGTGCGCCCGCGCCGAGCGTAGTTCGGGCGATGCTCTGCGACTGATGGCAACCTGGGAGGTGGACCCCGCAAAGCGTCACGAAGTGCTGCAACGCCTCATCGACGACCGCTTTATTGACGACAAGCGCTACGCCGAGGCATTCGTCAGGGAGAAGACCTCGTTAAGCAGTTGGGGCGAGTATAAGATTCGTGCGACACTCAAGCGCAAGGGCATCGCCGATGAGATTATCGCCGAGGTGTGCAACTCATCCGAGACACTCCACACCACCGAGCGCCTTACCCAGCGCCTGCAACGCAAGGCTCGCACCTACAACTACAAGACTCTCTACGAACTCAAGACCAAGCTTCTGCGTCACGCCCTCTCGCTGGGCTTCCAGATGGACGAGGCTTTAGAGGGTGTCGAGCTGGTGATGAAAACCATTAACACAGACTCAAAATGCGACGAGGATACCTTCTTTTAACCCTTATGCTCTGCATCGCAACGACCGCCATAGCGCAGAAGTTGGATGCAGATTATTATGCTTACCCACTGAAGAATGTTGCGGGCTACTACTCTGCCAACTTCGGCGAGATGCGCCCAAACCACTTCCACTCGGGCATCGACTTCAAGACCGATGGCGTCGAGGGCAAATCTGTCGTGGCCGTTGCCGATGGCTATGTCTCGCGCGTGGCCTACTCCCCCTCGGGCTACGGACTGGCACTCTATGTAAACCACCCCAACGGCACAACATCGGTGTATGGTCACCTCTCGCGCTTTAGAAAGGATATCGCAGACTTCGTATTTGCCGAGCGACACCGCCAGCAGCGCAGCCGCATTGACATCGAGTGCAAGCCCGACCAGTTCCCCGTCAAGCGAGGCGAGGAGATAGCACTCTCGGGCAACACAGGCTCTTCGATGGGACCGCACCTGCACTTTGAGTTGCGCACCACATCATCGCAAAAGACGCTTAACATCATATCTCAAGGATTGGTTGAGCCAAAGGATCGTATCTCGCCTTATATTATGAAGTTACACTACTTCGAGGTGGATACCGTTGGCGGCATTCCCCACCATAGCAAACCCGCCACCTACACCATCTACAAGAGCGACAACAACACCTACCGCACCAAGCAGACCTCGCCCATCAAGGTGGGTCGCAAGGGCTATTTCGTGGTGGAGACCTCCGACCGCAAGGATGACTGCGCCAACACCTATGGCGTCTACAACATCAAGGCAGAGGTGGATGGCAAGCGCTACTTTGAGTATCTCAACGAGGGCTTCACATTCGATATGTCGCGCTACTGCAATGCCGTGTCGTGGTATCCAACGCAGCGCAAATCACGCAACGAGGTGATGCGCCTCGCGCGCCTACAGGGCTGTCCTACAACATTTTACCCAACGATGGTGAACAATGGTGTAATCACCACCACCGCATCCCAGCGCCGCAAGATGAAAATCATCGCAACCGACGACTGCGGCAACACATCCACATTGGAGTTTGAGATTCAGGGCAAGGCGGACTCGCTCTGCTTCAAGCCCACGCTACCCGAGGATGCCATCATCGCACACCACAACCGCGACTTCGCCCATAAGATTGACGACCGCGTGAGCGTTGTCATCCCACGCGGAGCGCTCTACGAGAGCATAGTTCTTGACCTTAAAAAATCGGATATCGTGCCCACTCACAAGAGTGTTGAAATCCTCTCGCCAGCATACACCATTCACAACGATAACACTCCGTTACACAAGGGTATAGGCGTGTTATTTACACAAAAGGTTGAGCCAAACCTCCAGCGTCACACAACTATGGCGGCAGTCGATTCCAACGGCAATATCTCCTACGCTGGCGGCAAGTACACGCTCAATCGTCTGGCGGGCAGAACAACCTCGTTTGGCACCTATTGTCTGGTGGCAGACACCACCCCACCGACCATCACTCCGCAGTTTGAAATGGGTCAGGATTGCCGCTCAAAGAGCCGCATCGCCCTGCGCCTTGAGGACAACTTTTCGGGCGTGGCGTCGTGCAATGTCTACATCGACCAGAAGTGGGTTGCCATCGACCTTCTGCGTGGCAGAGCGTGGATAAACCTCGACGCCGAGGGCATCAAGGGCGGCAAAAAACACACTATCCGCCTCGAGGTGAACGATAACTGCGGAAATAAAACAGCCTGGGAGGGTCATTTTATTAGGTAAATATAAATTATTTACCTATCTTTACGCCAATAGAACTACTTAAAACCAATTTTATATGCTTAAAAAAACATTATTGAGCGCAGTGGCAACGCTGTTGGTTGCCTTTTCATTTGCGCAAGAGAGAGAGTTTTCGCCAGCAGACTATGTGAGTCCGTTGGTGGGAACATTGTCGGAGTTTGCTCTGTCAACAGGTAACACCTACCCCGCCATCGCGCGTCCTTGGGGTATGAATTTCTGGTCACCGCAAACGGGCAAGATGGGAGATGGATGGATGTACACCTATACGGCGCACAAAATCCGTGGCTTTAAGCAGACTCACCAGCCAAGCCCTTGGATCAACGACCACGGTCAGTTCTCGTTGATGCCAGTCGTTGGCGCACCAAAGTTTAACGAGGATGAGCGCGCAAGCTGGTTCTCACACAAGGGCGAGGTGGCAAAGGCCTACTACTACAAGGTTTACCTTGCCGAGCACGATGTTGTAACGGAGTTCTCGCCTACCGAGCGCGCCGTATTGTTCCGCTTCACATTCCCAGAGTCGGAGCAGTCGTATGTCGTTGTCGATGCCTTCGACCGCGGCTCTTACATCAAGATTGACAAGGAGAACAACCGCATCACTGGCTACACAACCCGCAACTCGGGCGGTGTGACACGCAACTACCGCAACTACTTCGTTGTGGAGTTTGACAAGCCTTTCGAGTATGTAAACACATTCGTAAATGGCGAGTTGAAGGAGAATGCACTTGAGCAGCGCGAGAACCATGTGGGTGCTGTAATCGGCTTCAAGACAAAGAAGGGCGAGCAGGTACACGCACGCGTATCTTCATCATTCATCAGCCACGAGCAGGCGGCACAGAACCTCAAGGAGTTGGGCGACGACTCACTGGAGGAACTCACCGAGAAGGGCCGTCAGGCTTGGAACGATGTACTCGGCAGAATCGAGGTAGAGGGTGGTAACTTGGATCAGTTGCGTACATTCTACTCTTGCCTTTATCGTTCTACACTCTTCCCACAGATGCACCACGAGATTGACGCCGAGGGTAATGTATTGCACTACAGCCCACACAACGGCAAGATTGAGAAGGGTTACTTCTACTCTGGCACTGGCTTCTGGGATACTTTCCGTTGCTTGTTCCCATTGCTCAATGTGCTCTATCCATCGGAGAACCTGAAGATGCAGGAGGGCTTTGTGAATGTATATAAGGAGAGCGGCTTCTTCCCAGAGTGGTCAAGCCCAGGTCACAGAGGTTGTATGGTTGGTAACAACTCGGCTTCTGTATTGGCTGACGCATACCTCAAGGGTGTGAAGGTTGAGGATGTAGAGACAATGTACGAGGGTATGATTCACGGCACAAAGAATGTACACCCACGCGTTGCTTCGTCGGGTCGTCTTGGTCACGAGTGGTACAACACGCTCGGTTATGTGCCTTACGATGTGGGTATCAACGAGAACGCAGCCCGCACATTGGAGTATGCTTACGATGACTGGTGTATCTATAAGATGGCGAAGGAGTTGAAGCGCCCACAGGAGGAGATTGACCTCTTCGCAAAGCGCTCACAGAACTACCGCAACATCTTCGACAAGGAGACAAAGTTGATGCGTGGTCGCCTCAAGAATGGCGAGTTCCAGAAGCCATTCTCACCACTCAAGTGGGGTGACGCCTTCACCGAGGGTAACAGTTGGCACTACACCTGGTCGGTATTCCACGACCCACAGGGTCTTATCGACCTGATGGGCGGCGACGAGGAGTTCGTTGAGATGCTCGACTCGGTATTTATCGTGCCACCAATCTACGATGAGAGTTACTACGGCGGCGTAATCCACGAGATTCGTGAGATGACCGTGATGAACACTGGTAACTATGCACACGGCAACCAGCCTATCCAGCATATGATTTATATGTACGACTACGCAGGTCAGCCTTGGAAGGCGCAGTACTGGTTGCGCGAGGTTATGAACCGCTTCTACTCGGCTGCTCCAGACGGCTACTGCGGTGACGAGGATAACGGTCAGACATCGGCTTGGTATGTATTCTCGGCTCTTGGTTTCTATCCAGTTTGCCCTGGCTCTGACCAGTATGTGATGGGTGCGCCACTCTTCAAGAAGGCGACAATCCACCTCGAGAACGGCAACGACTTTGTGATTGAGGCGCCAGAGAACAGCGAGAAGAATATCTACATCGACCGCTTGAAACTCAATGGCAAGAACTACACTCGTAACTACATCACCCACTCTGATTTGATGAATGGTGGTAAGATGGAGGCTACGATGAGCGACAAGCCAAACACAAAGCGTGGTACTGGCAAGAATGACCGTCCTTACTCATTCTCTCTCGACGAGAAGTA
>JAFZFR010000052.1 GCA_017555805.1 Alistipes sp.
GGCTAAGATCAAGAACTTGTTGGTTAAATAATTAACCGCGGGACAACTAACTTTATTTTATTAACAATCGGGACGAAATAGCCCTAAAGAGTGAGAGAGAATCTCGCCGCTATGAGTTCCATCAAAAACTTATTTTACTATGCCACGTTCAGTCAACGCTGTTGCGTCACGCGCAAGAAGAAAGAAGGTTTTGAAGCTTGCCAAGGGTAACTTTGGTTCAAGGGGAAACGTATGGACAGTTGCGAAAAACACTGTCGAGAAGGGTCTGCAGTATGCTTATGCACACCGTCAGATTAAGAAGAGAACATACCGTTCATTGTGGATCACTCGTATCAACGCTGCGGTTCGCGCTTACGGTATGACTTATTCAGAGTTTATGGGTAAGATTAACGCGAAGGGTGTCGAGCTTAACCGTAAGGTTTTGGCTGACCTCGCAATGAACGAGCCTAAGGCATTTGAAGCAATCGTTAATGCAGTGAAATAGCGATAACCCTCGGGTTGTCAAGGGCGACATCTTCGGATGTCGCCTTTTTTTTGTGTTGAGCGAGAAAGCCTCGTTGTACAGCGCACCTCGGCACGCAACTTGCACCTGAAGAGGAAAAAAGTTGTTATGGCTGATGTATTATCGTTTTTGTTCCCCTTCAAGGAGTATCCCCGCTCGGTGTCGCTACTGATTTTGGCGTTGAGGGTGTTGTTCGGCGCTCTGCTGATGTGGCACGGAATGTCGAAGATTGCCAATGTAGCCACGGCGGCGGATGGTTTTCCCAACCCCATAGGGCTGGGCCCTCGGCTCTCGTTCTACCTTGTGGTCTTTGCCGAGGTGATATGCTCGGCGGCGTTTATACTGGGCGCGTTTTACCGCCTGGCGCTCATCCCGATGATTGTGGCAATGTCGGTTGCGCTCTTTGTTGTGCATCGCGGACAGCCCTTTGCCGCGAAGGAGTTGGCGCTCATCTTCTGGGCGGTGTTCATCCTGCTCTACGCTACGGGCGCGGGTGCATACTCGCTCGATAACATAATAGCCAGACGGCTCGCGGAGGCGCATCTGGCTAAAACGGATAGTATCTCGGCGGTTGGCCCCGACGATTATTCTCGGTCGGAGGGGTAGCGCACGCCCAACTGACGGCGCACCTCGTCGATGATTTCGAGCGTAGAGATGGATGTCGAGTGGCTATTCACCGCCGACTCCACGCGACCCTGCTCGATAAGGTCGATATACTCCTTCACCTCGTAGTAGTACTCGTTGTGACCCTCGTCGATGGTGAGCGACTCGCCCTCGGCGCGCCTCTCGTGACCCGATGCGGGCGCCTGGCGTGGGAAGAAGCGTATGTCGGCAGGGGTCTGGATGCGGTCAATCATTATGTTGCCCTCCTCGCCCTCAATCTCTGCTGGGAGTTGCGAGTTGGCAATCTTCGAGTAGAGAACCGTTGCGTTCATCCCCTCATACTGCATATTCACTGCGCCCTGACCATCCACGCCGCTCGGCAGAACGATTCCCTGTGCCTCTATTTTCTGCGGCTTGCCAAAGAGCGCCACCAAAGGATAAATCGTATAGACACCAATATCCATCATCGCGCCATTGGCGAACTCGGGGCGGAAGGCGTTGAGAACGATGCCCTCCTTGAACTTGTCATAGCGCGACGAGTATTGGCAGAACGATGCGAAGTATCGGCGTGGTGTGCCTATGCGGTGGAGGTTATCTCTCACCGCGAGGAAGTTAGGATGGAGCGTGCTCTTCATCGCCTCCATCAGCGTGACGCCATTTGTGTGCGCCACCTCGCTCATCTCGCGCGCCTCACTTGCATTCGCCGCCATCGGTTTCTCGCACAAGATATGCTTGCCGTGCTTCATACAGAGAATGCTCTGTTCGGCGTGGGCGTAGTTGGGCGATGCGATGTAGATGGCATCCACCTTGTCGCTTGCCGCCATCTCCTCCAGCGAGGTGAAGACATGGGGTATGTTGTGCTTGGCGGCAAACTCCTCGCCGCGTTCCTGCGTGCGTGAGTATATGGCGGTGAGTTCAAATCGCTCATCCTCCCTCGCGCCCGCGATGACCCAGTCGGTGATGAAGTTGGAGCCGACAACTCCGAAACGAATCTTTTTCATTTTACTTTTTCCAGATAAGACGGTAGTTAAATCTGCGGTTTGGCGCGGTGTCGCCGTCGAGGCAGAGCGAGATTGGGTCGGCGAGTTCCGCTGGGTTGTCCGCCCACTTGAAATCTACCACAAACTCATCGCCCGTAAGGTTTAATGCCTCGCGCGCGAGCGTGAGCTCCAGATGATTGTCGGCATAGCGCATCGCAACATCCGTAACCTCTGCCCACTCCTTCGCCTCCGCATCCCAGCGCATCAGCGTCGTTGTGCGTTCGTTCTTGACTGCGCGGTTGATGATGTAGTCGTAGCCGTACCAGCCCGTTGAGGAGTTGTTGTCGGCGTCAAGCAACAGCATCATCCAGTTCGCATCGGTGTGAGGCGTAATCTTCTCGGCGGTCTCGGCGTAGAATGAGATATACTCTTTGCCCACGGCAACCTTCGATGTGATGATGTCGTTTCTGCCCGATGAGTTGGTGTAGTGCAGACCCGCATAGCCCTTCGCGTCGCGGTGGAAGGTGTCGCCTTGCGTGTCGCGGTACTCAATCGTGTTCGCTTTCCAGTCGCCGAAGCGGCCGTCAATCTTACACTCTGTGTAACCCTTGTGCTCGGGGATTGGTCGCGCACCTTTGTAGCGGCGGATGTTCTGCGCCATCTGCATATAGTAGTTGTCCGAGTAGCCGCCCTTCATAGGTTGGATGCCTCGGTTGAACTCCATATTGTACTGGTCCACAAACATAAACGAGTTGTAACGACCCAGCCAAGGGGTATTCGGTCCGAGGTTGAACTTCATCGCTGTCCACTCGTTCCAGTCGTTGATGTAGAGGAAGTCGGGGTCGCCCTGCAATGCGTAGTCCCAACTCTCCTGGAAGTATGCGCCATAGAGAACGGGATTCTCCTTTACCTGATTCAGGTAAGGGATGTAGCCAATCTCGGGCATATCATACTCGTTGAGCTGCGGCTCGCCAAAGCGGCGTGTCCACGACTTACCTACGCCCATAGGGTTTTCGGTCATTGTCACAGGGTGCTGTGCAGGTGTCACTGCGCCCTGCTCGCGCTTGCCGTTGTGAGTCGAGAGCAACTCCTCTGGTGTCATCTTGAGGATGTTCTCATCGGCGAGACTGTAGCCGAAGCTCCAGTTATCCTCGGTGCCGATGTAGCGCTTGCCTGCCCACTCGTAGTAGCCCCACCACATATTTCGCAAAGTGAAGAACTCCTTGACCTCGTTGGTGTAGTCCTTCAGGCTCTTTTGTGTGTAGTCGGGGTTGTTGTAATTTGGGTCGTTGGGGTCTGTTACGGCCGCCTCGTAATAGTTAGGGTTGGGGTTCTTCACCCAGCCGCCACTGGCGTTGTGGTGTGGGTCGCTGTTGTAGAGCAGTAGAGGCTTGTCATCCCAGTGGAACCAGAGGTCGGTGTATTTCTTCTCCTTGTATATGCGGTTGTAGAGCTCCTGTACAACGGTAATCACAGGACCGTTGAACGCCCAGAAGCAGAACTGCGGAACAGGGTTGCCCTCCGCCTTTACCTTCTGCATCGTCTGGAAGATAACCTCCCACTCATCCCAATAGCGCACGGCATTGGTCACATCCATAATCATCACATCCACGCCTGCGTCGGTCAGCATCGAGAGGTCCTTGCGGATAACCCACTCATCCTGACTCAGGAAATATCCCATCTCGGGCTCGGCGTAGTGGTAGTGATATGCATCATTCTGCCACAACTTGTGGTTGGTGTCCTTGCGCGCCTCGGGATCCTGCTCCAGAATCTTTGTCACATCGGCAGAGTATGGGGCTTTCCACGAGTGGATGTTCTGCGTGTGCCAGGTGATGTAGAAAATACCCACCACGCGGCGCTTGTCGTTCTTCACATCGCCCGTCTCGGCGTTGGTCGGCATAGTGCGACCGATGGCGTCGGTTGCCACCCAGGTGTCGGAGTAGAGGTCGCGCTGCTCAACCTCTGCCTTATTTCTCTTCTGCGCCGCGGCATTGATGCTGATTGCAAGCAGCGCGAGAATGATAAGATGTAACTTTTTCATAATGAGTGGTTTTAGAGCGTATTAAAACTCAACCTTTGGGGCTTGTGCAGCCGCCTCGTCGGCTGCGAAGTATGGCTTCTGGTCGAAGCCGAACATCTTTGCAATGATGACCGCAGGGAAGCGGCGAACGGTGGTGTTGTAAATCTGCGTTGCGTCGTTGAACTCCTTGCGAGCCACTGTGATGCGGTTCTCGGTGCCCTCCAACTGCGCCTGCAACTCCAGGAAGTTCTGGTTTGCTTTCAGGTCGGGGTAGTTCTCCGATACGGCAATCAAACGACCCAAAGCCGATGTTACGGCCGACTGCGCCTTCTGATACTCGGCGATACTCTGCTCGGTAAGGTCGTCGAGCGACACATTCACTGAAGTAGCCTTTGCGCGCGCATCAACCACTGCGGTGAGTGTTGATTCTTCGTGCGATGCGTAGCCCTTGACTGTCGAAACAAGGTTTGGGATAAGGTCGGCGCGGCGCTGATATTGGGTCTCAACATTCGACCACGCACTCTTTACAGCCTCCTCCTTATCGACCATTCCGTTGTAGGTCGAGCAAGATGAGAGCGAGAACACTGCGACAATAGCCGCCAAGATAATCTTTTTCATAGGTTTTCTATTTTTTTGTTATTTTATTGTCCTTAAATAATTGTAAAGGAGTTTTTTGCCACAATTTATCTAAAATAATAGCGCCTCTTTATGCACTTTTGAGTAGTAAGGATATAAATTTTGAATTTTGAATTTCTCCTGCTTACCATCTCGAACCTGCGCCGCCGCCACCGAAGCGACCGCCGCCCCAGCCGCCGCCAATGCTGCCACCGCCAAATCCGCGACCAAAGCCTCCGCCCATAATAATCGGTCCGCCGCCACCTCGGCGGTTGTTGCCCGAAGTGTCTTGCTCGTTGCGGTTACGCTCCACACGCGCCCCGCACTTTGAGCAGATGTAGATGTCGCGATATGTCGCCCAGCCTAACTCTCGGCTTATAAGGTAAGAGTCCGAGCGCATCAGCGTGAGTTGCTTGCAGTTTGGGCACTTTCTACTCTGTCGGTCGAGGTAGAAGGCAAGGAGGATGATGCCCAGAACGAGCAACCCCATAAAGAGAAAAACAGGTACTATCTCGCGCATCTCCTCATCGACATAGTCATCATTTCCGCCAGCATCCAACTCGCTGCCATTCAGCACACTGCGTATCGCCATCACGCCCGCCACCATTCCGCTGTCGTAGTCGCCCGCGCGGAAGTAGGGTAGCATATACTGCGTCTGTATTCGTTTGCAGAGCGCATCGGGCAGGACGCCCTCGATGCCGTAGCCCGTCACAAATCTGATTTCCCTCTCCTCCTCCACCAGAAGAATGCCGATGCCGCTGTCGCTCTTGCTGCCCACGCCCCACGACGAGAACAACTCGTAGGCGAACTCAAAGACATCGTCGCCCTTAATCTCTCGCACCGCCACAACTGCGGTCTGCGCTATGCCTCGGTGTCGCAGGTCGTAGCAGATGGAGTCTATGCGCGCCACCGCCTCGGCAGATAGTATTCCGTCGGGGTTGGAGGTAAAACAATAGCGATTTTCCATCTGCACATTAGGAATTTCGCCAACGCTATATCGTTTAGCGGCGGCAGAGAATATGCAGAAGGAGCAAATCGCTATCAGTAACAGGCGTTTCATCACCTATTTATATAAAATGGTATATCCCCAAGGCTCGATGTCGTACTCAAGGTGTACGGGCAATAGCACATCCTCGCCCGTAATGGCGTTCTTGTAGTTGCTCGCGTAGATGCCGTTGTTGAAGTTGGCGTGGATGGTGTATGGCGAGAGGTTCATAATCGCATAGACGCGGCTATCATCCTTCTCGCGCACAAATGTCATCAGGCAATCCTTGGCGTTGTTCTCAATCTCAATCATTCTGCCGCCCTGCTCGCCCGCCTGCAAAGCCTTCTGTGAGTGCTTCAGGTTGATGAGTTTGCGATAGAATGCGGTGTGGTCGTTAGCCTCGTAGTGAGGGATGTGGTCCTTGTCGAAGAACTTGAACGAGTGGTCGTAGCCAATCTCCTGACCAGTGTAGAGCAACGGCATAGCCGCCTCCCACACGAATGTGAGTGCGGTCATCACCTCCAGCGCGTCGCCAAAACGGCTCCACTCGCTGCCGCTCCACGAATTTTCGTCATGGTTTGAGGTGAACATCATTCGCATAGCCGATGCAGGGTATCTCTCGCGGTCGGCGTAGATGATGTTACGCAAGTCCCACACGCGGCGCGCACCCTTCGCGATGTCGCACATAATGTGGTGAATCTCCCACGCGTAACCCATATCGAATGCGCGGTCAAAGAGGTTTAACTCCTCGGCCTCTGCCAACATAAACACATCGGGCTTGATGGCGTGCAACACTTTTGCCGCCTCTTGCCAGAACTCGATTGGCACCAGCATAGCCATATCGCAACGGAAGCCGTCGATGTTGTGCTTCTCAACCCAGAAGCGCATTGCGTCAATCTGTCCGCGCCACACATCGTGGTTTGCGTAGTTTAGTTTCGCGGTGTCGGTCCAGTCCCAGGGTACCTTCGCAGTGCCGTCCGCCTCGCGCTCATACCAGTCGGCAGGCTTCGACTGCAACCACTTTGCATCGCGCGCCGTATGGTTTGCCACCCAGTCGAGTATCACCTTCATACCGAGCGAGTGCGCCTTCTCGACAAAGGCGTCGAAATCTTCCATTGTTCCGAACTCTGGATTGATAGCCTTGTAGTCGCGAATTGAGTAGTAAGAGCCCAACTCGCCCTTGCGATTCTCCTCGCCGATAGGGTAGATAGGCATCAGCCAGATGGCGTCAATGCCCAGGTCGCTCAGGAACTCCAACTTATCCATTGCCGCGCGCAGCGTACCCTCTGGGGTCAGTTGGCGCACATTCATCTCATATAAAACTGCCGAATATGACCACTCGGCGTGTGTGTAGTTATTCTGTGTTGTCATTGTCTAATTATTTTTCGCTACTCCACGACAAACCAGGTGTATCCCTTCGCAGGGATGGTGACGGTTATCTCCACCGTGTAGTCGCGATTGAGTCTATAAACTTTTGCCTTGCTTTCGCGCTCACGAATATACGCTTTTTTCTCCAAACCTGTATAATATAATGGAAGTTTTATTGTGCGCGTAATATCTTTCTCGCAAGGGTTGAATATCATCGCCAATGCTTTTTCCTTCAGGTCGGGGTTAATATGCATAATGCCGTCCCAGTCGCGTGCGTCGGGCTGGCGGAGGTGGATGATGTCGCTGTTTAGTATCTCGCGATACTTTTTGTACCATCCAATAACCTCTTTTACAACCTGTTTGGTCTCCTCGGTGTCATATAGGCGAGGTCCTCGGTAGCACGCCTGAATACCCGCTCCATAGTTCTGGAACATCAGTGTGCGGTATTCGTAGAGGTGGTCTTTCAGTGGCTCTAATGTCGCCGCCGCGCCGCCACCGTGATACTGGGTCAGCGGAACGAAACTCCACAGCGATGAGCCTACACGCTCCCAGGTACATTTGTAGTTGAGTTGTCGCGTGTGGATGATCTGGCGGTCGCGAGGTAATGACCAATTGACCTCTCGGTAGCCTATGCCCACCTTTGTTGTGCCGTTCAGGAGATAGAAATCGGGAACATTGGTGTATATGCCCTCGGCGCACATCCAGTTGTAGAGTTCTGTAATTCTCTGAAACTGCTTCCACTGCGAGTCGTTAAGACCCTTGTGGTGGGTGTGCGTTGTCGAGGCGCAGACATCGCCTGCGTAGGAGCCGTCGTGCTCAAAGCAGGTCATACCAGTGCGTTGCATAAAGGTCTTAATCTTGTGCAGGTACTCCTCGCCCCAATCGCTGCACAAGCAGGGGGCACTGCCGTATGTCATTCCGCCGCACTGACCCGTTTTGGGATTGATGCAATCGACATCGTCGCCAATCCAGCGGCTTGCGAGCAGCGAGTAGCAACCCATCTCGATGCCTTTTGAGTGGGCGTAGTCCACCAACTCCTTATATTTTGCGATGTTTTCTTCCGAAATATCCTCCATATTAAGTCCAGAGCCGAAACTCAAGATTATCATCTCATAGCCGCACTCCTCGCTTTGATCCACCGCACGCTTCACTATCTCGGGGTTGGTCGAGGTAAGGTGCATAAAGATAGGATTTTCGGTAGTCCAGGGGGCTATCTTTGTGTAAAATCTGCGCTTGAAGAGTCCGCTTCTCTCGCGGTCGTAAGAGTCCATAGGCATCTCATAGACCTTGTACGAGGTGAATGGGCTATCCTTTGTTATGTTGTGGTCGGGTCCCAGTTCGCAGTAAGCCTCCATCGTGCAAGGTGTTTGCAGTGGGTAGTTTGTCTGCGAGGTATATTCTGGGTCTGCAATCCAGTGCTCGATGCTCTCTGACTCCTTCTCGCTAAATGAACTGCGAGTATGGAAGTCGCTCTCGATGTGGATGTTAGGGCGCAGGAATGTCGATGGGTCGCCCGCTACGGGTGACTCTGGCTCCGAGAAGAAGAGGCGCTCCAGTTTGAATGAGTCCAGATTGTGTGCAACATCGCCGCAGTTGATAATCTCCATCCATTTGCGGATGACGGGGATATGGTCGTAGATGTCGTAGTGGAGTTTGACGATTAAATCCTGAACCTCATCTACGCCATTTAGCGTGAAAACGAGCGACTTTCCCGTAGGGTTTTCTTTGTTTAGTGCCCATCTTTTACGGCCCCATTGCAGTGTGGAAATTGAGTCAAGAATCTCAAAGTCGGCGACAACGAAAGATTTGTTTTTCACAGTCATCTCGTCAATCCACTCCTCCTTGAGAAATCCTCTCTCGGGCTGTCCGTCCAGTCCGCCCAAGTGCCAGGTTGTGCCGTCAATCACCACCTCACCCTCGCTGCTTACTGCGCGCAACATACCATTGCCATCCATCTGGTTAATGATGTCAATGGTGGCAAGGTTGGGTGTAACACGAAATACGCGGGCAACAAGTCCATTCGAGATAATGATGCTCTTACCATCTACGCCAGCATATACATCTGCCTTATATTGGGAGTTATCAATCAGCCAATCTTTCTCGCTTCGCTGCATGGCAAGGTGGTCGAGAGTGGGTAGTTGCCCCATCTTCTCGCTCAACTTCTTCCAGTCGGCATCCGCTACGCCCTTGCCTGTCTCGGTAATCTCGGTTGTTAGTGATACCGCCTGATGTATGTTGTAGGTGATATTTACATCTTCCCAAATAGCGAAGTCGCCCCAATGTCCATCGCCGCCATCCTCGACGATTAGTTCGAGTTGCTTGATTTCGCGAATATCTACATTAAACTCCTTTGCCTTCTCCCCTGACATCATCTTCTCCGCGAGGAGGTCCTTGCCGTCGCCCACGATGCGGAATGAGGTAAAGCCCTTCTCTTGTTTGCGGTCGGCATTCTCAACTCCCGCGAAATGTTTTTTGCCGTCTATCGTGTGATAGAATACGCGAGTTCCGTCAGAGAGAGGTATCGAGGTGGTGCTGCTTGATGAGTAGTCGATTTTTGAGTCGGCAACACCTATCTTGCCGCTGATATTGTAGGCAAAACCTTTTGTGTTGATGCGGATGATGCTTTTTGGATATACTCCAACGGCATCTTTGCACTTGTCGCCGCCGATAAAGGCCTCCTCGCCAGTTGTCGATTTGCCTATGATTGGAGTGTTGTAGGATTGAGATGAACGGGTCAGGTCCAACGCTGATAATCGTTGTTGCGCGGTTGCGAGGGTTGAGAATATAGCGATTGACAATAGTGTGCAAAGTAATTTTTTCATTTGTTTTGTAGTTAAAAAGGTTTTTGTTGTACAAAGATAACAAAATTTGGGAAACAATAGCGAACGGGCGAGGTTTTCTATACCTATATATAATATATATATTAAGAGTTCCGCCGCAGGTCCCAAAATTCCAATGTTAAGTGAATGTTAATTATTAAGATATTTTAATAATATAACACGCTGGTGTGTAGTGAGTTAGGTAAGAAGGGTGGTTTTAATGGTGTAAAAAAGAGTTAAAATTATTTGGTGGAACGAAAAAAATGTATTTACTTTGCACTCGCAAACGAAAGGAAACGGGTTTGCAAGAGTTCTGAAGGATGCGACGAGCAAAGAAA
>JAFZFR010000053.1 GCA_017555805.1 Alistipes sp.
AGATGGCTTTAATATATTTTATACTCTTAATTGCTACGAGGACTTAAATCGTTTGTTGCAGTGTCCAATAGGGAATTATGATATCGTAACAACAACAGAAGATTTTTCTTCTGCTGATAATTTAAGTTTTTCTCTCAATTATGAGGATGCGAGTGATTATTATGAGATTAAAAGCGGTAGTCACAAAGTTACATCAATAAAGGCGGCGAAGGTTGTGGATATATACGGAACATCTCCAGCGGTTCAAGTTGAAGGCTCTTTTGACCTAATAATGACAGCGGAATATTATACGAGTGATAGACAATGCAAGATAAAAGGAAAGTATAGAATGTCTATTTACTAACATTTTCTTAATTCGTTAAAATAAACCCCAAAAGTTACTTTTGGGGTTTATTCATTGATAGCAGCCTTTCTTATTATAAATCCTCTAATCCACTGGTCCATCCATCAGCAGATTGTGCTCCTTGGCGGAGTTCTTTTTGTTGGCGTTTTCGGGGTCGGAGTTAATACCCATCACCTTTAGGAGCGATGTCCAGAAACGCATTGTCTCCTTTGTGTTGATGGTGTAGTCAAAAACCGACATCACAACCGCATTATCCCCAACGGCGCTCTTCACTACGGCCGCTCCCGCAGGCTTGTTCAGCGCCTCGTAGAGCACCACCTGCGCGCATTTCCAATGCTCCGCCACATTGTTAAACAGACTCCAGTCGGTCTGCGATGCGCTCAAAACGGTATTCTCTGCCGTCACGCCTTCGCCTGCAATGCCAGCCTTGAGAATCATTCTATCTCCCTCTGCCTCTGCGAAATATAGGTCGGGTAACTCAAAGTATGCGCCCCACTCATCGCTCTTGTTGCTCTCCAGCGCCGTAGCCTTGCGCTCGGTGAGGTGTATCGGTGCGGGCAACCAACTCGCGAACTCTTCGCTGATAGTCGCACCCTTGCCCAATGCCAGTACAAACGCCTCGCTCGCACCCTTCAGCGCCGCCAACTCCTCGGCAGTAGCGCTCTCCATATCGACGATAAACAACTTCGCCTCGGCGGCATTTTCTGTCGTTGCAATGCCCATTCGGTTGATAAACTCCACCAACTCCGCCTGCGGCTTGCCCACCACGAAAGCCTCGTTATAGGTAGCCTCCTTCAGCGCAGGTTTTGCTGGGCGCTTGACCTCCTTGTATGGCTGCCAACTACCGCCATTGAGCGCCTCCTTCAGCGCGTTGAACATCGCCAGCGGCTTGTATAATGGCAACTCTGGGTCTATGCCAGGGTTGAATGTGGTCACATAGGGCGGGATGCGCTCATACTGATAGCCGAACTTGCCCTCCTCATAAGGCTTGCCGGCAAAGATACCATCCTCGCGCGTAGGCAGGCGGTTGAAATCGTTGTAGCCGAGCGGCAGATGTTCCAGACCAAACCAGCACACCTCCGATGGGGAGTAGTAGTCCAGCAGCGGCTGTGCCATATATCGCGCATTCTGGAAGACATCAATCGCCAGCGCCTCGTTGCGACCCTCATAGCACTCAAACGCGCGCTCGCCCACAAACGGATAGAGTTGTATCGGGCGACCATAGTAAGTCGCACCCGACTCGCCCACGATAAGCGGTTTTTTTGCATCCTTTGGCAGGTTGAAAATCTCAAGGTTGTGACCGAAATGCTTGCTCCATACGGGCAGACGGCCATCCATATCCCTGTCGCCGTCAAGCGTCACAAAGTCGCGCGTAGGGTCGTGCTCCAGCGCCGTCAGCGCCATCTCTACCAACTTATCATCCCACTTCGCGGCAACCTCCTTTGGCGGCTTATTCAGCAGGGCAATCGCAAATGTCTCATTTCCAGGACTCCAGCCGATGACCGATGGATGGTTTCTGTCGCGCAGGATAAGGCGACGCAGATGCTCCTTGCTGCGCTCCCAGGTAATCTCTTCCTCGAAATTCATACGGATAGAACTGCCGAACACGCCCGTCTCGTCCAGCACCATCAGACCCATCTCGTCCGCCAGGTCGTAATAAACTCTTGGCCAGGGTTGGGCGTGTGGTCGCACGGCATTGCCGCCGAAATCCTTAATCATCTGATACCACGCATAGGCAAAACGGCGCGAGCAGATGTAGGCGCTGAATGGGTGCTGAATGTCGCCGAAGCACTGTATGCGCTCGCCGTTGAGGTGGAAATCCTCGCCCACAATCTTGAACTGACGCCAGCCAAAACGCTCCGCCTTGCAGTCAATCTGCTGGCGCTTGTCGTTGAGCGAGAGCAGGAGGGTGTAGAGGTTTGGCTCCGTGGGCGACCAGAATTTCAGTTCTCCATCTACGCTCTGCGTGAGCGTTATTTTGCGTGTCTCGCCCGCCTTGAGTACAACCTTCTGCTTGGGGATGGTGAGCGCACTATCGCCTAATTTCCAACTTATTTCTGGCGCAGTGAGCACATCCTTGCCCGCAAGGTTTATCCACTCGCGGATGTCGCCGCCAATCTCTATCGACTGGCGCTTCGCTGTGGTGTTCTCGATGGTGAGTTCCACGCGTAACTCGCCTCGGTCCACCCACGGCTGAACGAATACATCGCAGATGCGTACTTGTGGCTCTGCCCACAGCATCACATCCTGCCAGATGCCAATCAGGTCGTCGGTGTTCGAGCCAGTAGGGTAGGTCGCGCCCATATATTTGTAGTCGGGGTGCGACTTATCGAACAGGCGCGTGTGGCGCAGTCCCACCATCAACTCATTCTCGCCCGAGGGGTCAATGTGGTCGGTGATGTCGATGTCGAAAGGAAGATGTGACTCGAAGTTGCGGTGCACCTCCTTGCCATTTATGATGATGCGGCTCTCGCCTGCAACAGCCTCAAAATGAAGCACTATGCGCTTGTCTGCCCACTCCTCGGGGATGACAAATGAGCGGCGCAGCCACGCCAGTCGGGCGTGGTTCCAATGCTCGGGATATGAAGGGAAATAGACCGAACTCGGCGCGTAGGGGTGTCGCGTGCCCTCGCCGACATTGTAGCCCTGACCCCAGTTGTTCACATTGATTGGCGATGGAATTTTTATCTTCACCTTGTCCCAGCGGTCGGCCTGTGGCTCGGTAAGTTCGGGCGCTTCGCCCTTGCCCGCACGCCACGATGAGGGGATGCCGATGCACTGCACCTCCCAGAGTCCGTTTAGGCAGATTTCGTCACGATAAGGGCGCTCGTGCGGCGTAATCAAACCCTCGGCGGGTGAAAAATCGCGAGAAAAGATTGTTTTTCGGATGGGCTGTTGTCCAAAGCAGATGGCTGCCATTGCGACAAAAAGTGTTAAAAGAGAAAATCTTTTCATCGTGATTATGTTTTAGGTTTTATGCAAATTTAATAAAAATGCAGAGAAGATGCAAACCAGTAGCAGTAATTTGTATCTTCTTATACTGCCTTGTCACATCAGGGGAAAACATAAATAATAATAACTGATAGCATTAGGAGTTGACAAAATATAATAAAATACAAGAAAATATTGCAATAGAGATAAGCGCCCTGCGAGTGAATACATACAAGGGCAAACAAAAATCCCCGCGAGCCGAGGCCTGCGGGGATTCGTTTTAATGGTTGAGTGAATTACTCAGTCATAGCCTGATGGATAGCAACTGCAACAGCAACTGTTGCACCTACCATTGG
>JAFZFR010000054.1 GCA_017555805.1 Alistipes sp.
AGCAGAAGCGCAAGGCGAAGGAGATCAAGGCAAAGCAGGTGAAGGTAGTAGTGAAGGAGATTCGTTTCGGTCCACAGACCGACGACCACGACTACAACTTCAAGCTCAAGCACGCCGAGAACTTCATCAAGGAGGGTGCGAAGGTTAAGGCTTCGGTATTCTTCCGCGGTCGTTCTATCGTCTTCAAGGAGCAGGGCGAGATTCTCTTGTTGCGTTTCGCCACCGACCTCGAGGAGATTGCAAAGGTAGAGATGATGCCTAAACTCGACGGCAAGAAGATGAACATGATGCTCGCACCAAAGAGCACCAAGAAGTAGTCATCCGTTTACACACATAAAACTCCGATATGGGGATTGCTTTTGCGATTTCCATATCGGAGTTTGTGTGTTAATGAAATTATATTAGTCATCAACCATATTTTCATACATTCTATTTATTTCATCCCTTGTAAATCGTATTTCTCTCACTTCATCATCAAAATGATATTCATTTACCAACTCTATACCTAAACTTCTCCATAAACCTAATTCTTCTTTTGTAAAACCTCTCACAATATTAGATTTAATCTCAAAAAAATTCACATCATCTGCATTAAGTCCCACTATATCGTACTCAATTATTTGACAGTTCTCATTGATATTCATTCGCTTTAATATCGTGTGTTCATCCACTTGCATTGGGAATATTGCTGACTTCTTTTCAAATTCTGCTTGCATTGCCTCTATCACATCAAGTTTTTCTTTATTTGTTAACGAAATATCCCCTGACAGAATTCCTTCTTTAATTTCTTCAGATTTAAAGTATATACTGGAAACAACACTTATAACAAAAAATATAAGGACTGCAATAAATGCTCCCACCAATGTTTTTCTACCCGAGAGGTTAATTGCTCGTTTTTTCCTTTTTAATCTTTTATTACAATCCTTCACATCCTTTGCAGAAAAATTGAGCATTTTCGCATATCCCTCAATAGAGTTACTATATAAAGCTACTTTAAACCTTCCAATATCATAAGTTAGTACTACTATTGCTCCCAATGGAGGAGCCGAAACTGATGGTAGTTCTATTATATCTTCAAATTTTCTCCTAACATTGTTATATTCTGCTATATCGTCCACAATTAAAGTTATTTTGTTAAAATACTTCAATGATTTTTCAATCTCCCATATACAACTTTCTCTATTTCTAATAAGTATATATATACTTTTTGATTTGTTAATTAATTCCTCAACATCCTGTTTCCATGAAATATCATCAACATAAATTCTTTTAGCTCCTATAGGACTATCTGCCTCTTTTGTCATACCAATAGCACAAGCTGAAATATTTTTGCTCTCAAGCAATGACATAAATCCATATTCCGAAAACTTATCAAAATCTTTCTGATTAATTTCTGCAATATCAGAATAATCATCATCAATAAATCCTCGAAGAAAAAGCACAAAATCCTTGTTTTCCGATAAAAAAGCTACTTTTGTCAAAGTTGAGATGTTTCCCAACAAATTCTTGAACCCATATTGCTGTACTCCTACCGCAATTACTGCACAAATAAGCCACATATATTGCTGATAGGTGTTAGCAGCGTCAAAATCACTAATAACAATCGAAAACAATATATACAAACCTAATAATAACACAATCAACCCCGATCGCAAAACTATCAATTTTTTCCTTCCCATAATAGCTTCTTGGGTATCTTGGGCAAATGCTATTTTTTTTATCAATGGTTTCTCTGCAAATTTAATTACAACACTAATGAGTGCAAATACTAAAATTACTTCTAACATATCTTTTACAATTTATGGTAACACATAAAACATCTCTTAAAAATCAAAATACTCAGATATCCCTTTTTATCCGCACATGCGGCATAGACCACCTACAAAGTAAGATTAAAAGAACTCCCTACGATGTAAACAACATGAATGTAATTATAACTATTAACTGCGCTGAAAGTGTCTAATTTCATGTGTTATAAGAAAAGCTTCGGTTCTTTAAGCTCGAGTAAATAAAAAATCTCTACACATCTCTTATTTCAACACAAATATAAATGATTTTTTTGAGTGTATCAAAATATAACATAAACATCTCTCCTATAATTTCAGTATTTTTCATACCTTTGTAATATGATAGATAGCGATAAGATAGTAGCGATTGCGAGCCAGGAGGAGTTTGTGGCGGCGGCACTGGAGGTGTTTCACTTTCAGGCGCAGAGGTGTGCGCCCTATAAGCAGTACATCGAGTTGCTGGGCATCGACCCACAAGAGGTGAAGAGCCTTGAGCAGATTCCGTTCCTGCCAATCGAACTATTCAAGACGCACGACATCTACTGCGGCGACCACGCGCCCGAGAAGATTTTTACATCGAGCAATACTGGCTCAACCGTAGCATCGCGCCATATGATGAGTGACCTGAAGGTCTACGAGCAGGCGTTTTTCTCATCCTTCGAGCAGTTCTATGGCGATGTGAAGGGTTGGAGCATCTACGGACTTCTGCCCAACTACCTCCAGCGAGAGGGCTCGTCGCTTGTCTATATGGTCGATAGGATGATTTCACGCAGCGGCTCGGGCGGTTTCTATCTTGATGAATATGAAAAACTTATTGCCGATATGGCAGCCGACCCCAAGCCGAAGATTTTGCTTGGCGTGAGTTACGCCCTGTGGGATTTGGCGGAGCAGTACGCGCCAAAACTCGCCGACACCATCGTGATGGAGACGGGCGGAATGAAGGGCAAGCGCGAGGAGTTGCCAAAGGCGGAGTTTCACAAGATTTTGACACAGGCATTCGGCGTGGAGAAGATACACTCGGAGTACGGAATGGCGGAACTTACCTCGCAGGGTTACTCTGCGGGCAACGGCATCTTCCGTGCGCCAGCGTGGATGAGAGTGGTTGTCCGCGATGTGAACAACCCGTTGCAGACACTTTCAGCACCAGCACGCGGAGCGGTGAATATAATTGATTTGATGAACCTATCGTCGTGTGCCTTTATCGCCACACAAGATGTTGGACGCACCTTTGCCGACGGCTCATTCGCCATCGACGGCAGATTGTCGGGCGCCGACATCAGAGGATGTAACCTATTAGTACAGTAAGAGTTATGAAAACAGTAGCATTTGTCCCCATACGCCTCAACAGCCAGCGCATCGAGCAGAAGAACCTCCGTCCGTTGGGCGGTCGCCCCTTGATGACCTATCTTTTAGAGAGTCTCGCGCAGGCGAAAAACATCGACGAGGTATATGTCTATTGTAGCAACCCCGACATCGCGGAGCACCTCCCCGCGGGGGTGAAATTCCTGCGCCGTGACGAGCGACTGGACTCAAACACCACCCTCGGCGCGGAGATTTACGACGCCTTCACCCGAGAGGTCGATGCCGACATCTACATCCTCGCCCACACCACCTCACCCTTCATCCGCACCTCAACAATCGAGCAGGCGGTGGCGGCGGTTGAGAGTGGCGACCACGACTCGGCATTCAGTGCCGAGCGCATACAGACCTTCACCTGGTGGGAGGGCAAGCCGCTGAACTACTCTTTGCAGCACATCCCACGCACACAGGACCTTGAGCCTATCTTCGTTGAGACATCGGCATTCTTCGTATTTAAGAGAGAGGTATGGCGCGAGCAGCACCGCCGTATCGGCGAGCGACCTTACATCGCAGTCACCGACCGCATCGAGAGTATGGATATTGATAATCCCGACGATTTCACTTTAGCCGAGGCTATTGTTGCCGCAGGGTTGAACAGATAGGCTACAATCCTTTACGGGCAATCACCCAAGCAAGCCAATTATACACAGACAATGCCGCGGGGCGCATCCTCGCCGGCAGGGCATTCAGCACCCTTACCTTTCGTGCCAGTTTGCCCGACATCTTATTATAGGAGAAGAACTCCAACGCCCTCTGTGCCACCGCCGTGCCGCCGCGCGCACTCTCGATGAGTGCCTTACCCAGCGCCACACGGGCGATATATTCGTTGCTCATATAGTCTGCCTTCTCATCGTAGAGTTCCTCCAACGAGTGCGTGGTCTGCTCGGGCTGATAGATTGATGCCGAGCGGTTTTCCGCCGCGCGCGAGTAAACCACCAAGCGCTTGGGCGAGAATGCCACCTGCGCCGTGCGGGCAATCTTTGTCCATAAATATTGGTCCTCCGCCATACGCATACCCTCGGGGAAACCACCCAGCGAGAGGGCTATATCGCGCCTTACCACCGTAGCCGAGGGAATCAGCACATAGCAACTCATAGACTCCGCGAAGAACTCCACCACGCCCTCCTTCTCGGGGGTGTTGCCTGCCACCCTGCGCTTACCGTCATCGACCCAAAATGCTGTGCCGATAGCGCCCGCAGCGGGATATGCCTCAATCATCCGCTCGACATTGGCGAGGTAGTCCGCCTCCCAGCAATCGTCACCATCGAGCAGCGCGACCCACTCGCCCACGGCCTGCGACATCGCCGTATTTCGCGCGGCACTCACGCCCGCATTGCGCTGACGCACAAGCCTTACCTGCGGCAGAGCCATCCGCTCCACCACCTCGGCGCTGCCATCCGTCGAGCCGTCATCCACAACAATAATCTCGCGTGGCTGCACGCTCTGACACGCCACACTGCGTAGTGTGCGCTCAATCTCGTGCGCCTTGTTGTAGAGAGGTATGATGACCGATATATTACTCATAGCGAAAAACAATTCCCATTATTGCAAATTTAGCAATTATTTATTAGTTTTGCAAGTAAGAGTACTCAACAAAATGCGACTTACAGAAAAGATAATAAAGTGTCTGCAGGATAGTTTCGACACACTGGTCTTCTTCCTCACCCTGGCGGCGAAGGAGGATTTCCGTAACCATATTGGTCGTGCGGGGGCACAGGATATGATTTCCACCAAGCGCCTCGCCATACTTGGCAACGGTCCTTCACTCAAGGAGCAACTGCCCCGACTTATCGAGCAGAGGGCGTGGGAGGAGGCTGATATGATGGCGGTGAACTTCTTTGCCCTGAGCGAGGAGTTTTCTGCAATTAAGCCGAAGTACTATGTCATCTCCGACCCGATGTTCTTCCGCAAGGCGGGAGCGTCGGAGCGTATCACAGCGCTCTACAACGCCCTTGCCACAAAGGTTGATTGGGCGATGACGCTCTATGTGCAGTACTACAACCCCGAACATTTCGACTACGCTGCCGCCATCGGCAACAACCCCAACATACGCATCGTGCCTTTCCACTCTACGGTCTTTCACGGCTTCCGCAAGGTGGAGTTCTGGTGCTACCGCCACGGACTCGGCTCGGGCAACTGGGGCACGGTGGTGCAGAACGGAATACTCGCGGGCATACAGATTGGCTACCGCATCATCGAACTCTATGGCGTGGACCACACGCTGCTCGACGGACTCACCGTTGATGACCAGAACCGACTTTGTCGCATCAAGAGTCACTATTACGACTCTGCGCCGACCATCGCCGAGCCCATCTACTACAACGCCACCAACCCACCCCGCCCCTACACTATGGCGGAGTATCTGGCGGAGACTGCCGAACTCTTCCGCGGTCACGAGGTGTTGCGCGACTATGCGATGACGCAGGGGGTCGATATTATCAACCGCACCGAAGGCTCACTAATTGATGCCTACAAACGAAACCCAATGAAATAACTAAAACCACAATACTATGAAGAAGATTTTTTTACTTTGTGCCCTTTGTGCACTATTCACCGTAGCCAAGGCGCAGTGGCAACCAGCAGGTGACAACCTCAAGACAGATTGGGGCATCAATCTCGACCCAAATAATGTATTGCCCGAGTACCCTCGCCCAATTATGGAGCGTGAGCGCTGGCAGAACCTCAACGGCTTGTGGGACTACGCAATCCGCCCTCTGAACGAGGCAAAGCCACAGGAGATGGATGGCGACATCCTCGTGCCATTTGCTGTGGAGTCGAGCCTCTCGGGCGTGATGCAGCCACTCGGGCAGCACAAGGCATTGTGGTATGAGCGCGAGTTCACCGTACCCGCAGCGTGGAAGAACGACCGCATCCTGCTCCACTTCGGCGCTGTGGACTGGAAGGCGGAGGTGTGGATTAACGATATGAAGGTCGGTGAGCACAAGGGTGGCTACACTCCTTTCTCGTTCGACATCACACCAGCCTTGAAGAAGGGCTCAAACAACCTCACCGTAAAGGTATTTGACCCAGGTGCAGATGGCTGGCAGCCACGCGGCAAGCAGTCAAACCGCCCCTGGATTTTGTGGTACACCACCGTAAGCGGTATCTGGCAGACAGTATGGATGGAGCCAGTGGCAGAGAATAGAATTGAGTCCCTGAAAACCACTCCCGACATCGACGCGGGCATCCTCACCGTAAAGCCAGCCGTAAAGGGCGATGAGAACTGCATTGCAGAGGTAAAACTCTTTGACGGCGAGCAACTTATCGCTTCGGGCAAGAGTATGAACGGAATGGAGATTACCCTCCCCGTACCAGAGGCAAAACTTTGGTCACCAGAGAATCCTTTCCTTTATGACATGGAGGTTACTCTTTCGCGCAACGACAAGGTTGTGGATAAGGTGAAGAGTTACGCCGCTATGCGTAAGTTCTCGATGAAGATGGGCGATGACCACATCATCCGCCTGCAACTCAACAACGAGGATTACTTCCAGTTCGGTACACTCGACCAGGGCTACTGGCCTGATGGTCTCTACACAGCCCCAACCGACGAGGCGTTGGTATTCGACATCATCAAGACCAAGGAGTTGGGCTACAATATGATTCGCAAGCACATCAAGGTTGAGCCAGCGCGCTGGTACACCCACTGCGACCGCATCGGTATGATTGTATGGCAGGATATGCCTTCGGGTGGCGAGAGCCCTGAACTTCAGTGGCGTCAGTACTTCAAGGGCGTGGAGCTGGAGCGCACAGCCGAGGAAGAAGAAAACTACCGCCGCGAGTGGAAGGAGATTATCGACTTCCTCTACTCATACCCATCAATCGGCACCTGGGTAACATTCAACGAGGGCTGGGGTCAGTTCAAGACGCAGGAGATTGCGGCGTGGACAAAGAGTTACGACCCATCGCGCCTGGTGGACCAGTCAAGTGGCGGTAACCACTACCCCGAGGGTGGCGATATGCTCGACCTGCACAACTACCCAGAGCCACAGATGTATCTGTTTGACTACAAGCGCGCCAATGTCCTTGGCGAGTATGGTGGCGTGGGTTACGCCCCAGCGAAGGAGCACTGCTGGAAGTTGGTTGTCGAGACCGATCCAATCAACATCCCATCAAAGACCTCTGGCAAGGAGGAGGCGACCGACCGTTACGAGGAGTATATCAACATCCTCAAGGGCTTGATTGCCAAGGGTTACACCGCTGCCGTATATACCCAGATTACAGACCTTGAGATGGAACTTAACGGTATGATGACCTACGACCGTAAGCTGATGAAGTTGGATGTTGAGCGCGTACGCCAACTCAATCAGGAGGTCTGCAACTCATTCAAGAAATAACCTCAAAAACGAAACATAAGATGAAAAAACTTTTTATTGCTATATGTGCTATGTTTATGGCGACAAGTTGCTGCAACAACAACCCATCGCAGGGTTGTGATAAGGAGTGCTGCGAGCAGGAGTGCAACCCTGTGATTGAGACTATTATGTCACGCCGCAGCATCCGCAAATATAAGGATGATGTTGTGCCACGCGAACTGCTCGACAAGATTGTCGAGTGCGGCATCCACGCACCAAACGGAATGAACGCCCAGCAGTGGGAGGTACGCATCGTGGATAACCCCGAGTGGTTGAAGAGCGTAACCGAGGCGCAGGTGAAGGCGGCAGCGGGCACTCCTATGGAGAAGATGTTTGCTGACCCCGATATGAAGAATGCATTCCGCAACGCCCCAGCGGTGATTTTCATCGGTCACAAGCCAGGTATGTGCACCCAGATTGACTGCGGTCTGATGGCGGGCAATATGACACTTGCGGCGAAGTCGTTGGGCTTGGGCTCGGTGTGTATGATGGGTCCATTGGTATTCTTCTCGAAGCCAGAGGGCAAGCCTTACCTTGAGCAGTTGGGCTTCAGCGAGGGTTACGAACTTTTGCTCTGCGTAGGCGTAGGCTATGCCGACGAGGAGCCCGAAGCACGCCCCCGCAACAAGGAAGTTATTAAATATGTTGAGTAATATCCTAATATTTTTCAGTTGAAATTTTGTTTTATCGACCAACTTTAATATATTTGTAGTCGGAATTTTAATTGAATTGATTTATGGGTTTCTTCTTTTATAAGCGATTTTACTTTTACCGCACGAGCGGTCAGGGTGTCGTATGCTAAATGAAGATGCTTCATAGAGCAATATAACAATCCTGACCGTATGCCGCGGTTGGGATTTTTTTGTTTGATATGCTTAAAATTGCAATACAGGGTTACGAAGCAAGTTTCCACCATATCGCAGCCAATAAATTCTTCGGCAGCGAGCACATAGAGATACTCCCTTGCGACACATTCCGCAAGGTGGCGGCGGCCGTAAAGTCGGGCGAGGCGGATATGGGACTGATGGCGATAGAGAACTCCATTGCGGGCTCTATCATACCAAATTACAGCATCTTGCAGGATGAGAACCTTCAGGTGGCGGGCGAGGTATATCTCCCCATCAAGCAGAACCTGATGGTGCTACAAGATGTAGAACTGGAGGATATTCAGGAGGTGGAGTCACACTCAATGGCTCTGTTGCAGTGCATCGAGTACCTCGACGAGCACCCCTGGAAACTCATCGAGAGCGAGGATACGGCGTTGAGCGCGAAGCATATTGCCGAGAACGGCTTGCGCCACACAGCGGCAATCGCCAGCGAACTGGCGGCAGAGATTTACGGACTGAAAATTATCGCGCCCGAGATTAACACCAACAAGAGCAACTACACCCGCTTTATGGTGCTCAAGCGCTATGACCACTCAACCGACAAGAACGCCAACAAGGCGTCGCTCTACTTCAAGACCGACCACGAGGAGGGCTCTCTCTTGAAGGCGTTGAGCGCGCTGAAGGGAATCAATCTCTCGAAGTTGCAGTCCTACCCCATACCGAGCGAGCCGTGGCACTACCTGTTCCACATCGACCTCGAGTTCAAGTGTCTGGATGACTACATCCGCAACCTTGACCGACTGCAGGCGGTGACCAAGGAGATACATGTCTATGGCGTCTATCGCAGCGGCAAATAGAGAAAGAATTAAGACAAAAAATATTAACTAAAACAAAAAAACAAAACTATGGCAAAGGTAACAATTGCTCCTTCGCACAGAATGGACAGCATCAAGGAGTATTACTTTTCAAAGAAGAATCGTGAAATCGCAGAGCTCCGCAAGGCAGGTCGCGACATCATCTCACTCGGTATCGGTAGCCCTGATATGCCACCAGCACAGGCAGTAATCGACCGCTTGGCAAAGGAGGCTCAGCGCCCTGATGTACACGCTTATCAGCCTTACAACGGTAGCGAATTGCTCCGCAAGGCTTACGCAGACTGGTATGAGAAGTGGTACAATGTAAAGCTCGACCCAAAGAGCGAGGTGTTGCCATTGCTCGGCTCAAAGGAGGGTATCGTTCACATCTGTATGGCGTTCCTCGACGAGGGCGACAAGGTGTTGGTACCAAACCCAGGCTACCCTACTTACCGCGCTGCTGTGACTTTGGCAGGTGGTGATGTGTTGGAGTACCGCCTCAACGCCGAGAACGGCTTCTACCCTAACTTCGAGGAGATTGAGAAGGAGGACCTGAGCAAGGTTAAGTTGATGTTCGTGAACTACCCAAATATGCCAACTGGTACTCATCCAACCGTTGAGTTGTTCGAGAAGTTGGTTGAGTTCGCCGGCAAGCACAACATTTTGCTCGTTCACGACAACCCATACAGCTTCGTGCGTAACAACCTCCAGCTCTCAATCCTCTCAATCCCAGACGCTTGGGATGTGGCTATCGAGATGAACTCAACAAGTAAGGGTCACTCAATGGCAGGCTGGCGAGTAGGTGTTGTGGCAGGTCGTGCTGATATCCTGAGCGACATCCTCCGCTTCAAGTCAAATATGGACTCTGGTATGTTCTACCCAGTTCAGGCTGCTGCTGCCGAGGCTTTGGCTCTCGATATGGAGTGGTTTGACGAACTCAACAAGACATACTACGAGCGCGAGGCTCACGGCTACGCACTCCTCGATGCACTCGGCTGCGACTATGTAAAGGGTCAGGCTGGTCTGTTCGTATGGGCTGCTATGCCAAAGGATTTCGAGGGCGACTGCTTCGCATTCTCTGACAAGGTACTCAACGAGTGTGATGTATTCGTTACTCCTGGTGGTATCTTCGGTTCGGAGGGTACAAAGTACATCCGCATCTCACTCTGTATGCCTGCCGAGCGTTTGGCAGAGGCTGCAGAACGCGCAAAGAGTCGTTTCGTAAAGTAATCATTCAATGAAAACCGCAACCATCATAGGTCTTGGTCTGATTGGAGGTTCGCTGGGTTTGAGTCTTAAGGACAACAACCTCTGCGAGCAGGTCTTGGGCATCGAGCACTCGGAAAAGAGTGCTCGACGAGCCCTTGAATTGGGTCTTATCGACCGCATCGTGACGCTGGACGAGGCGCTCGCGGAGAGTGACCTCATTGTCCTCGCTACGCCCGTGGACACCATCCCAACACTGGCGGTGAAGATTCTTAACCGCATCCGCCCCGACCAGATTTTGATGGATATGGGTTCCACAAAGCAGGAACTTTGCGAGATGACGGCTATGCACCCCAACCGTGGTCGCCTGGTCGCTACGCACCCTATGTGGGGTACGGAGCACAGCGGTCCCGACGCTGCCGAGCACGGCGCGTTCACCGGGCGCACAGTGGTCATCTGCGAAAAGGAGTCATCCGCCGAGGATGCACTCAAGGCAGTCGAGCAGATTTACTCAACGCTCGGCATGCCGATAAAATATATGAGTGCCGAGGAGCAGGATTTGCACTGCGCCTATGTGTCACACATCTCACACATCACATCCTTCGCCCTGGCGCTGACCGTACTGGAGAAGGAGCGTGAGGAGGAGCATATCTTCGACCTTGCAGGCGGAGGTTTCGAGAGCACGGTTCGTCTGGCAAAGAGCCGTCCACAGACTTGGGCTCCTATCTTTTTGGAGAACAAATACAATGTTCTGGATGTACTGCGCGAGCATATCCACCAGTTACAGATTCTGCGCCGCATGATTGAGCGCGACGACAGAGAGGGACTCGTGGAGGCTATGCAGCGCGCCAACACCATCCGCAACATTTTGAAATAACGGGGCGACAGCACCCCTGAAAAACAGTTAGTTAGAAATGGGAAGATTTACACTCGGGGCAAAACGCCCCCTCATCATAGCAGGTCCTTGTAGTGCCGAGACCCGCGAGCAGACCGTAGAGACTGCAATGCAACTCGCAAAGTCGGGCAGAGTAGATGTTATCCGCGCAGGCATCTGGAAGCCACGCACAAAGCCAGGCACTTTCGAGGGCATTGGCGAGATTGGCTTGGAGTGGTTGAACGAGGTGAAGCAGGCGACGGGAATACCTATCGCCGTAGAGGTCGCCAACCGCTCGCATGTGGAGATTGCCTTGAAGCACGGCGTCGATATTTTGTGGGTGGGAGCACGCACAACAGTATCGCCATTTGCGGTGCAGGAGATTGCAGAGAGCCTTCACGGCAACGAGGATATTACGGTGCTTATCAAAAACCCGATGACCCCCGACATCAACCTTTGGGAGGGCGCAGTGAAGCGCTTTATCAAGGAGGGCGTGAAGGAGGAGAACATCGGTCTTATCCACCGCGGATTCTCATACTTCGGTCACAGCAAGTACCGCAACCCACCTATGTGGCATATGCTCTTTGATATGCGTAGCCGCTTCCCCGAGATGATGATGATTTGCGACCCGTCGCACATCTGCGGTTGCCGTCCATTGCTCTATGGCATCTCACAGCAGGCTGCCGACCTCTGCTTCGACGGCTTGATGGTGGAGAGCCACATCGACCCCGACAAGGCGTGGAGCGACGCTTCGCAGCAACTCACGCCACAGGACTGCATCACGATGATTGACAATGTGATGTGGCGTGCCAAGACAGCCAACGACCCTGAGTTCAACGACGAGTTAAAACTCTGCCGCGAGCAGATTGACCAGATTGACTCCGAGATTTTCGACCTCTTGAGCCAGCGTATGCAGACCGCCGACAAGATTGGCCGCATCAAGAAGGCTAACAATGTAGCCATCTTGCAGAGCAACCGCTGGGAGGACATCTGCCGCCGTATGCTCTCGATGACGCGCGGTATGGGCCTCAGCGAGGAGTTTGTCCGCACCGTACTGGAGGCCATCCACCTGGAGAGTATCAGCCGCCAGAACGAGATTATGAACTCGAAATAGGCGAGAAAATCAATAGAAAAAGCAGATTCTTTCGGGAACCTGCTTTTTTATGCTCCCCAGCACTCCACATTGACAAAAAAAGAGTTAAATTTGTCACATATTATGGATAAGTGTTTCACATACGAAGGCATCAAGTTGCACTACACCGTCGCAGGTGAGGGGCAGCCGCTCTTTCTTTTGCACGGCTGGGGCTGCTCGACCGAGATTTGGAAGTGTGTTCTGCCGTTTCTGGAGGAGCGTTTTCGCGTGATAAATGTCGATTTCGCAGGCTTCGGCACAAGCGAGGAGCCACCCGCAGTGTGGGGCGTCGAGGAGTACACCCGCTCGGTGGAGGCACTGGCAAAGGCGGAGGGCGTGGAGAACCCTATTCTGGTGGGTCACTCGTTCGGTGGCAGAGTGTCGATTGTCTATGCCTCGCGCAACAAGACCTGCAAAGTGATGCTGGTCGATGCCGCGGGCGTGAAGCCAAAGAGAAGCCTTAACTACTACCGCAAGGTCTATACATTCAAACTCTTCAAGCACCTGGCGAACCTCTTTTTGGGCAAGGAGCGCGCGCAGCAGTTGATTGAGAAGCGACGCGCCAAGGCGGGCTCGGCGGACTACAACTCATCGTCGCCAAAGATGCGTGCCGTGCTATCGAAGGTCGTGAATGAAGATTTGTGCCACCTTATGCCGAAGATTTCCGCCCCCACCCTGCTCTTCTGGGGCGAGAACGACACGGCAACACCACTCGCCGATGCGAAGCGAATGGAGAAACTGATTGCCGATGCGGGTCTGGTGACTGTGGCAGGCGCGGGTCACTACTCGTTCCTGGAGAACACGCCATTGTTCCTGCGCGTGGTGGAGAGTTTTTTGAGTAATGAGATATCTAACAGATAGAGCAACAATGATATACGACATCATATTTTGGATAGGCTACATTGCCCTGTGGGCGGCGGTTGTGCGCTACGACATTCATATGTTCCAGCACAACTCCTACCGCGTAGAGCGTTATGCGCGCTGGTGGCGTGGCGGCTGCAACATCTTCCGCCCGATAGTAATTGCCGCATTTGTCATCATTATGCCATTTTTGAAGGAGTGGATGACGGTAGCGACAGCAGTAATGATGTTCTCGCTGGCGTGGGATGAGTTCCGCACGACATACAAGAAACCACTGGTTTACACTATGCGCGTGTGGAGAATGATTGCTACGGCAGCACTTCTGACGATGGCTATCATCGCTGCGGCAATATATTTCATCCCTGCATACGCCCCTGAAATAGCGCTTGGTATATTGGTATTGCCTGCGGTTATGCTCTTGGCGAACTTTGTCAATAAGCCATTGGAGGCGGCAATCAGCCGTTGGTACTACAACGATGCGAAGCGCATCCTGCGCTCGATGCCCGACCTGAAGATTATCGGTGTTACGGGTAGTTTCGGCAAGACATCTACGAAGCACTACCTCTATCGCATACTCTCGGAGAAGTATAATGTGCTGATGACCCCTGGCAATTTCAACACCACGCTGGGCGTTATCCGTACCGTCAGGGAGCACCTCAAGCCTCATCATCAGGTGTTTATCGTCGAGATGGGCGCAAAGCAGTTAGGCGACATCAAGGAGATTTGCGACCTGGTGCACCCCGAGATTGGCATCGTGACGGCTGTGGGCGAGATGCACCTTGAGACATTCCTCTCGGTGGATAATGTGCGCCGCACGAAGTTTGAACTTATCGACGCCCTGCCCGAGAAGGGTCTGGCGGTAGCAAATATGGACTCGGAGTATATCGCGGCAAAGCCTATTGACCACAAGTCGTCGCTGGTGGGATACGGCGTGAAGCATCACGATGCCCACTACCGCGCGGTGAACATCCGCTACACCCCTACGGAGACCACCTTCGACATCGACTATCGTGGCGATTTGCGCGAGGGCTACACAACCCATCTGGTGGGTCGAGGCAACATCCTCAACCTTCTGGCGGCCGTTGCAGTGGCTGACCGCCTGGGTGTGAGCGAGGCGCAGCAGAAGCGCGCGATGCGACAGATTGAGCAGATTGAGCACCGCTTGAGCCTGAAGCGTACGGCGGGCGGCATCACGATTATCGATGACGCCTACAACTCAAACCCTACGGGTGCGAAGATGGCGCTGGAGGTGTTGCACCACTTCACCCGACCTGCGGGGGCGCGAAGAATCGTTGTGACCCCAGGCTTTGTGGAGTTGGGCGTGCGTCAGGCGGAACTCAACCGCGAGTTGGGTCGCGACATAGCGGCGGCATGCGACATCGCAATCGTCGTGAACCGCACCAACCGCGAGGCTATTGCGGCGGGCTTGCAGGATGCGGAGTTCCCTGCGGAGCAGACCATTCTGGCTGACTCATTTGCCGAGGCGTCGGCGACACTCGCGCAGATGATGCGCGCGGGCGATGTAATTCTCTATGAGAACGACCTGCCCGACTCATTTAAGTAGAAAAACAGACAAACATTAAATACAATGAAGAGTAAAGTTAATATTGGAGTAATCTTTGGTGGTCGCTCGGTGGAGAACGAGATTTCGGTACTTACCGCTATCCAGACTATGGAGGCTATCAACACCGAGAAGTACGACATCACACCAATCTACATATCAAAGGAGGGTCGCTGGTACACTGGCGAGGCTCTGCGCACAAGCGCCAACTACAAGAATATGGAGTCGCTCTACAAGAGTTGCACCGAGGTGTATCTGCGCCCAACTTACGGCGACAACAACCTCTACAAGGTGAACAAGCCTCTCTTCGGCAGCGACATCGTGGCGAAGATTGATGTTATCATCCCTGCGCTGCACGGCACAAATTGCGAGGACGGCTCGTTCCAGGGTACAATCGAGATGACAGGCATCCCATACGCGGGTTGCAATGTGCTGGCATCGGCAAACGGAATGGATAAGATTACGATGAAGATGATTCTTGCTGCAAACGGCATCGCAGTGATTGACTACGCGTGGTTCAGCGACAAGGAGTGGTTCGACCGTCAGGATGCGGTGGTGGAGCGCGTGGAGAAGCAACTCGGCTACCCTATGATTGTGAAGCCAGCCGACTCGGGCTCAAGTGTGGGCATCTCGTCGGTGCACAACCGCGAGGAGTTGGTGGAGGCTATCGAGAACGCCGTTAGTTACTCGAAGCGCATCATCGTGGAGCACTTGGTCGAGAAGCTCAAGGAGATTAACTGCTCTGTTCTGGGTAACTACTACGAGTGTGAGGCATCGGTATGCGAGGCACCTATCCGCAGCGGCGAGATTTTGAGTTATGCCGACAAGTACCTCGGCGGTGGTGGCGGCGCAAAGGGCGGTGCGAAAGGTGGCGTGAAGGAGTCACGCGGCATGCACTCGACAGTGCGCGAGATTCCAGCGCAGTTGCCAGAGGAGGTGACAGCACACATCCGCACAACAGCCGTTGAGACCTTCAAGGCGTTGGCGTGCGACGGCGTGGCGCGTATCGACTTTATGATTGACGAGGCAAACGGCAATGTATATGTGAACGAGATTAACACCATCCCGGGCTCGCTCTCGTTCTACTTGTGGGAGGCTACGGGCGTGAACTTCACCGAACTCACCGAGCGCCTTATCGAGATTGCGTTCCAGCGCAAGCGCGACTCATCGTTCAAGATCACAAGTTACAAGGAGAATATTTTTAACTACTCACTCTCGGGCGCAGGCGCCAAAGGAGCAAAGGGTAGCAAGATGTAAACTACTAAAACAGAATAGATTATGAAAAAGATTGCATTAATCGTAGCGATGTTGTTCGTCACAACATACGCATCTGCAGGCCTGAAGGAGAAGTTCGAGTTTGGCGTAAAGGCAGGTTTGGGCTATCAGGCAAATGACATCAAGACTGCCATCGCAGATTTCAGCCTCAGTTCAAATGCGGGTTGGTTTGCTGGCGCATTGGTAAACCTCGACCTCGGCAAGAAGTTCAGCATCCAGCCAGAGGCGGTATTCTCACACTATAAGTTCAACATCGAGAACGCTATTGACGGCTATATGAAGGTCAATCAGATTGAGATTCCAGTGATGGTTGGCTACGACATCACAAATATGCTCACCGTTCAGGTTGGTCCTCGTTTCTGCGTGATGGAGGATGTGAATGGTATGGTAGAGGGTGCCAGCGACCTTGTTAATGGCGCTGCGTGGAACTGGAACAGCCCACTGCTCGGCTATGCTATCGGCTTGGAGGCTAACATCTGGAAGATTGTCATCTCGGCTCGTTACAACGGCGAGTTCAAGAAGGCAGAGGTTTTGGGCTTCACCACAGGTACAAACCGCATCAGCAACTTCCAACTTGGCGTAGGCTACTGCTTCTAATCAGCGGTGCGATACA
>JAFZFR010000055.1 GCA_017555805.1 Alistipes sp.
GCTGATTAGTCGGCAACCTTTTTTTTGTGCCTTTGAGAGTATGTTATCTTCGGGGGTGGCGGGGGTGGCGAAAAGCGCAAGCCCCCTCACTACCAAAGGTAAAAATCTTTGGAAATTGAAAATTATAATTGGACTATTCAGGTGAAAATTTTCTTCGCATTAGGGAAAATAGTTAGTTCCTTTTCATCGTTATATGTGTAGAAAAATGTGCATAAAACCCGCAGAAATGTGCGACACCCCCTCGGAGAAAATATTTTTTGCGCTTAAATCGCCCAAAAATGGGCAAAAATGGGGTGTTTGTTAAATTAAATGTGAAAATATAGTCATAAATAGAACATAAAAATTGCTTATTCCATAAAAAATGCGTACTTTTGTTTATTAAAAGTAATGTGCATAAAGTGCTAATTTAGGAAAAGAAAAAATATGTTGAACGAACAAGAAAAGAAAGACGAGTTGGTGGGTAAAATTATTCCCATTAATATCGAGGAGGAGATGAAGTCCGCTTATATCAACTACTCGATGTCGGTTATCGTATCGCGTGCGTTGCCTGATGTGCGTGATGGTCTGAAGCCGGTACATCGACGCATCTTGTTTGATATGAGCCACGAGCTTAATCTCTACTCTGACAAGCCGACCCGTAAGTCTGCCCGTATTGTCGGTGATGTGCTCGGTAAGTTCCACCCACACGGCGATAGCTCGGTTTACGAGGCTATGGTGCGTATGGCGCAGGAGTGGGCGATGCGTTATCCTTTGGTAGAGGGTCAGGGTAACTTTGGTTCGATGGACGGTGATAAGGCTGCGGCGATGCGTTATACTGAGGCGCGTATGCAGAAGATTACCGACGAGGTGATGGCCGACATCGAGAAGGATACTATCGACTGGACAAAGAACTTCGACGATACAATCGACGAGCCTACCGTATTGCCTACAAAGATTCCTTTGCTGCTGGTGAACGGTGCGAGCGGTATCGCTGTGGGTATGGCTACAAATATGGCTCCTCACAACCTGGGCGAGGTGGTGGATGCGTGCTGCGCGTACATCGATAACCCAGAGTGCGAGTGCGAGGAGTTGTTGAAGTATGTTAAGGGTCCTGACTTCCCAACGGGAGCATTGATTTACGGTTACGAGGGCGCAAAGCAGGCGTTGCTCACAGGTCGTGGTCGCGTGGTGATGCGTGCCCGCACCGAGATTGAGACTACTGCGTCGGGCAGAGAGTGTATCGTAGTGACCGAGATCCCATATATGGTCAATAAGGCCGAGATGATCAAGAAGATTGGTCAGATGGTCAATGAGAAGAAGTTGGAGGGTATCTCATACATCAACGATGAGAGTGACCGCAAGGGTTTGCGCGTGGTTATCTTCGTGAAGAAGGATGCTTCGGCAAATGTGGTGTTGAACACGCTGTTCAAGAACACCGAGTTGCAGACATCATTCGCGGTGAACAACATCGCTCTGGTGAATGGCCGTCCAATGCTCTTGAACCTCAAGGATATGATCAAGCACTTCGTAGAGCATCGTCACGATGTGGTTGTACGCCGTACGCGTTACGACCTTAAGAAGGCACAGGATCGTATGCATATCGTTCAGGGCTTGCTCATCGCGCAGGACAACATCGACGAGGTGGTACAGATTATTCGTGCATCGAAGAGCCCAGACCTCGCAAAGCAGACTCTTCAGGAGCGCTTCGGCTTGAGCGAGATTCAGTCGGCGGCTATCATCGAGATGCGTCTGCGTCAGCTCACAGGCCTGGAGCGTGAGAAACTTGAGGCAGAGCACGCGGAGTTGGAGCGTCTGATTAACTACTACACCGATGTGTTGGCAAGCGTAGAGATGCAAATGCAGATTATCAAGGACGAGCTCATGGAGATCAAGCAGAAGTATGGCGACGAGCGCCGCTCGGAGATTGTTTACTCTTCGGAGGAGTTCAACCCAGAGGACTTCTATGCTGATGACGATATGGTTATCACAATCTCGCATATGGGCTACATCAAGCGTACTCCACTTGCCGAGTACCGCACACAGAACCGTGGCGGCGTAGGCGTGAAGGGTAGCGCAACGCGCGATGAGGACTTCATCGAGCACATCTATGTGGCGTCAATGCACAACACAATGATTTTCTTCACCGAGAAGGGTCGTTGCTACTGGTTGAAGGTTTACGACATCCCAGAGGGCGCACGCTCATCGAAGGGTCGCGCAATCCAGAACATCATCCAGATTGAGCCAGACGACAAGGTGAGAGCATATATCAACACCAAGAACCTCGGCGATGAGGAGTACATCAACTCTAACTACATCGTGATGTGTACTCGCGAGGGTGTGGTGAAGAAGACCAAACTCAAGGAGTACTCGCGTCCACGACAGAATGGTGTGAACGCAATTGTTATCCGCGAGGGTGACCAGCTCCTGGAGGCGAAGATTACCAGCGGTAACGCCGAGATTATGATTGCGGCACGTGGCGGTAAGGCTATCCGCTTCAACGAGGAGAAGGTTCGTCCTATCGGTCGTGTGGGTGCAGGTGTTCGCGGTATCGAGCTCGACGAGGGCGACGAGGTAATCGGAATGATTTGCATCGAGCCAGACGCAAAGAAGGATGTTCTAGTATTGTCGGAGAATGGTTACGGTAAGCGTACCGACCTGGACGAGTATCGTGTAACAAACCGCGGCGGTAAGGGTGTGAAGACCATCAACATCACCGAGAAGACTGGTGACTTGGTATCTATCCAGGCCGTGACCGACGAGAACGACTTGATGATTATCAATCGCTCGGGCGTGACAATCCGCACAAAGGTAGATCAGATTCGTCTGGCAGGTCGTGCAACGCAGGGTGTGAAGATTATCAACTTGCGTGATGGCGATGTCATCGCTTCAGTGATGGCGGTGCCTGTGAGCGAGGACGAGGAGGTTGCAACAGATGTGGTTGTGACTGATGGCGCCGAGGCAGAGGTTGCAGAGCAGCCAGCGGCAGAGGCTCCACAGACAGAGGCAAACGAATAAACAATAAAATATTAAATTCAAAAGGTTTCATTAAAGATTAATTCTATGAAGAGATTAATTTTTGCGGTGCTGGCTGTAATAGTTATGGCAACACCAATGGCGAATGCACAGAAGGTTAATCAGCAGGTGCTTCTCGACAAGATTGCAAATGCTGAGGCTGCAACAAAGAACCCAAAGAAGAGTGGCAAGGCTGCTACTTGGATTGCGTTGGGTAACGCGTACTATGACGCTGCTATCATCCCAACAAAGGACCTCTTTACAGGTGTAGAGTACTCTGTTGTAGAGGTGGCTATGGGTCTTCCAGAGTCAAAGACTGACGGCGTGGTTATCAACGGTAACACTTTCACCGAGATGGTTTATCCTTGGGTGAAGGTTTATGTTGCTAACAATCAGGTTATCACTTGGATTCAGACAAAGCAGGTTAAGGAGGGCGACCTCGTGACTGCAGCTTTGGAGGCTTACAAGAAGGCTTACGAGGTAGAGCCAAAGCAGGCAAAGAAGGTTGATGTATGCTTGAAGCGATTGATCAACTTCCTCGCTATGTCAGGTAATGCTGACCAGGACGCTGCACAGTGGGGTAGCGCAGCTGACAACTACGTCAAGGCTTACC
>JAFZFR010000056.1 GCA_017555805.1 Alistipes sp.
CTCGTTGCGATGCGATACATTGAGTTACTATCTCCTGCGAAGGACCTTGAGGCGGCGATTGCCGCGATTGACCACGGTGCCGATGCCGTTTATATGGGCGGCGTTCGCTTTGGTGCGCGTCAGGCTGCGGGTAACTCCATCGACGACATCGCACGCGCTGCCGAGTATGCTCATCGTTACGGCGCGCGTCTGCACTCAACACTCAACACCCTCCTTTTCGAGAGCGAGTTAGGTGATGCCGAGCAGTTGGCTCGTGAACTCATCTCGGCGGGCGTGGATGCGCTGATTGTGCAGGATATGGCATTCCGAGAGATGAACCTCCCAATAGAGATGCACGCCTCGACGCAGGTGGGCAACACCACCCCCGAGGGCGTCAAGTTCCTCGAGGAGTGTGGTTTTGCGCGTGTCATACTGGAGCGTTCGCTCACGCTGGAGCAGATACGCGAGATATGCCGAGCAACCACAGCCGAGGTGGAGTGCTTCGTACACGGCGCGATATGCGTGGGTCACAGCGGTCGCTGTTTCCTCTCGCGCACCACATCCCACCGCAGCGGTAATCGTGGCGAGTGTTCGCAGCCTTGCCGACTGCCCTACGACCTGAAGGATGAGCAGGGGCGCACAATACTTGCGGGCAAGCACCTTCTCTCGGTGCGTGATATGGACCTCTCGGATGAGTTGGAGGCGCTGATGGATGCGGGCATAACATCATTTAAGATTGAGGGCCGATTGAAGGATGCGCGTTACATCAAGAATGTGGTGAGTCACTACCGCCGCCGCATCGACGACATCCTCGCCCGTCGCACCGACATCATCCGCCCATCGGCCGGCAAATCGACCATAGAGTTCACTCCCGACCCCGCAAAGAGTTTCACGCGCGGCGCATCGACCTATATGCTGCACGGCAAGCAGGCGGGCGTGGCATCGTTCGACACGCCAAAGGCTATCGGCGAGTATATCGGTCAGGTGGAGCGCACCACAAGGCAGGGTTTCACGCTTGACAAGAGGGCCGACCTCGCGGCTGGAGATGGCATCTGCATACTCACCGCCGAGGGCATCAAGGGCACAAACATAAACGCCGTAGAGGGCGCTACAATCATTCCAAACCGCACCGAGGGAATCACCCGCGGAGCGAAGGTTTACCGCAACTACGACCATCGCTTCACGCTCGCGCTCGACCGCAGTCGCACACGCCGCGCAGTGGATGTAAAGGCGTGGCTGACACTCTCGCCAGATGGTTGTGTGCTTAAGGTCAAGGATGAGCAGGGCATTGAGGCGGAGGTAACACGCAAGGAGTCATTGCAACCCGCCAACGACCCACAGAAGATGTGCGACACAGCACGCCGACAGATTGAAAAGAGCGGCGGCACGATATTCTCCATAACGGATGTAAAGGTGGAGGGCGGCGAAAACTTTGCGCCCGCATCACTCTTAAGCGATATGCGTCGCGAGGTGTTGGAGTGCCTGCTTAAGGCTCGCATCGCAGCACCGCGACACCATAAGATTTTAGCCGACGATGGTTCGGCACGCTACCCCGCCGAGGTTGTGACGAAGTATGAGAATGTGACCAACTCGATGGCGGAGCGCTTCTATCGGCGTCACGGCGTGGAGCAGATTGAGCCAGCGCTGGAGTTGCAACCAACGACGCGCGAGCGCGTGATGATTTCATCCTACTGCATACGCCGCGAGATTGGCGAGTGCCTGAAGGAGGGCTCGAAGTTGCGAGGCAACCTCTACATCGAGCACGGCGCGGCACACTACCGCCTGAACTTCGACTGCAAGCAGTGCCTGATGACTCTGACCGACTGCAGTTCGCCACAAATGAAAAAATAAGCACAAGATATGACACAGTTACTCACCCCCAACTTCCCCGACTACGAACTCATCGACTCGGGCGACTTCGAGAAATTGGAGCGCTTCGGGCGCTACATCACCCGCCGACCAGAGCCACAGGCTATCTGGCACAAGTCGCTCCCCGAGAAGGAGTGGCAGCGACTGGCGCACGCCTCGTTTATGCGTACCTCATCGTCAAAGAGCGACGAGCGTGGCGAGTGGAAGCGCAAGGCGGAGATGCCCGACCGCTGGTTGATGGAGTACAACTACAAGGATATGCACCTGAAGATGCGCCTCGGTCTGACCTCGTTCAAGCATGTGGGTATCTTCCCCGAGCAGGCGGCGAACTGGAATTTTATTTATAACCGCATCGAGGCTCTGCGTAAGGAGGGCGTCGCACCAAAGGTGCTCAACCTCTTCGCCTATACGGGCGGTGCTACGCTGGCGGCGCGTGCCGCAGGGGCAGATGTGACCCATGTGGACTCGGTGAAGCAGGTTGTCACCTGGTCACGCGAGAATATGGAGCATAGCGGTCTGGATGGTGTGCGCTGGATTGTGGAGGACGCCTTGAAGTTCGTCAATCGCGAGGTGCGCCGTGGCAACCGCTACGACGGTATCATCCTCGACCCGCCAGCCTATGGTCGTGGTGCAAACGGCGAGAAGTGGGTGCTGGAGGAGAACATCGGCGAGATGCTGGAGTGCTGCGCCAAGTTACTAAACCCAGATAAAGGCTTCTTGGTATTAAACCTCTACTCGATGGGATTGTCGGCACTGCTCTCGCGCACGGCGTTGCGTCAGGCGTTTGGCAATACGGGCAAGGAGGAGTCGGGCGAGTTGTACTTTAGCGACCGCGACGGCAAGGAACTTCCGCTGGGCACATTCTGCAGATTCTCGCGCTTATGATGAAGTTTTTGGAGTTATTCTACTCGTTCCTGAAGATTGGACTCTTCACCTTCGGTGGTGGCTATGCTATGATACCCATCATCGAGCGTGAGGTGATTCATCGCAAGCAGTGGATTGAGGAGCAGGAGTTCTTCGACCTGCTGACCCTCGCGCAGTCGGCACCAGGACCAATCTCGCTCAACGCATCGGTCTTTGTCGGCTACAAGATGTACGGCTACCGAGGTGCGCTGGCGGCTCTGCTGGGCGTGGCGTTGCCCTCGTTTCTGATAATCCTCATTGTCGCCATATTCTTTTCGCAGATTAGAGAAAACCCCATCGTCGATGCCGCATTCAAGGGTATGCGCCCTGTGGTGGTGGCGCTGATGTTCGCACCCGTAGTGGGTCTGGCGAAGGGAATGGTATGGTGGGCAATGGCTGTGGCGGGCGCTGTGGCGCTCGCGGTGTGGAGTTTCGGCTTCTCGCCTATCTATCTGTTAATCATCGCGGCCGTCGCGGGTCTATTGTGGGCGGCACGCCGAGGAAAGGAGGTTGAGCGATGATTTATCTGCAACTTTTCATAAGTTACCTGAAGATTGGCTTCTTCGGCTTCGGCGGAGGATATGCTATGTTGTCGCTCATCCACAACGAGGTGGTGCTGCAAAATGCGTGGCTCACCAACGAGGAGTTCACCAACATCGTCGCTATCTCGCAGATGACCCCTGGACCCATCGCAATCAACTCGGCGACCTATGTCGGCTACACCGTAGCGGGCTTTTGGGGCTCGGTGGTGGCGACACTATCGGTCTGTCTGCCTGCCTTGACGCTGATGATTGTCATCACGCGATTCTTTATGCGACTCAAGGATAATCCCTATATGAAGAGCGTCATCGCCTTTATGCGCCCCGTGGTGATGGGTATGATTCTCTCGGGCGCGATGCTGCTGCTTCTGCCCGCCTCAAGCGAGGGGTCGAGTTTTATTGACGGCTGGAGCTGGGCATTGTTCGGCATCGCCCTCATAGCCTCGCTGAAGAAGGTTAATCCCATTATGCTCATCGTCCTCTCAGCAGTGGCTGGCATCGCGATTTACTATCTGCCGACCTTAAGTCCCTTGACGAACTGATTGGTATCGAAGTGGTCGCCGAGGTTTTTCTCTGTGACGCGCACACCGTTGAAACGCACATTCCTGAGCGTAACATTCTCAATCGTATGCTCCTCATCCAAGCCCTTGATAACGCTCTTGGGGGCTTGAGTGCCACGATAACGCAGGTTGCGGATGACTATATTGCGGGCAGCAAGGCCGCGGCTGTTGTACTTACCAAAGTCCAGCGAGAGCACCTTTCCGCCACGAATATCCTCCACCTCTGTATTCTCAACAAGTATATTTTCAAATGTTCCCTCGTCGGAAATCATCACCGCAACGGCGCCCGTCCAGGGGTCTTGCACCTCGCGGCTTTCGAGGATGATATTATTCTGGAATTTCACATTATGAATTCTGCTATCCACCGCCTCGGGACCCACCAGGAGGTTGTGGGCACAATCAGCCCACAGGACATTGTTGCGCGCCACGATATTACAGGTCTCGCGCGTATCGCACCACTTGAACACCTTGAGCGAGAGGTTGTCATCGTAGTTGCGGAAAAAGCAGTTCTCCATCACTGCGTTCTTCGTGTTGCAGAGGTCCACGCCGTCGGAGTTTATCATCCAGCCAATCTGCTTGACATTATCAATATGGACATTGCGGCAATCAAGGAATCGCAGCGTCCACGAGGGCGAGTCACGAAACATCACACCCGAAATCTCAATATCCTTGCAGTACTCGAAATTGACCAGTACATTGCGCGTGCGCTCGCCGTGGTCGGCCTTTGAGCCGCAGAAGATACCGCGACCCGAGATTTTTATATCCTCCTGACCCTCGGCACGCAACTGACCATAGACCACCGCCCCCTCGTCGATGAAGAGTCGCTGACCCGACTTGAGCCACAACTCGCCCACATCGTGCTCGCCCTTGCCAAAGTAGAGCAGATTATCATCCGCAGGGCGCTCGCAGGGCAGGTCGGGGATGATAAAGATGTTGCTTGCGCGGTCGCCGTCGAACTCCACCGACACCTTCTGCTCGGGCGCGCGGAGCGTGAACTCCACCGTATTCGCATCCACCCGACGGGGCTTGATGCGATAACTCAACGGGCGTATCTCGACTGCCGAGAATGGCGCTCCCTGACGGGTCACGCGCACCTTGACGGGCTTACGGAACTCATCGGTGAACATCACAAAGCCCATAACATTACGCATCACGCCGACAAAGTCGCGATGATTCTTGAAATGGTGCTGATAGTCGGAGGTCAAAGCGCCATAGACCTTTACATCCTGCCACTCGCCGTCGCGCAGCAGAGCGACCTTATAATCTTTATTCTGCAATCGCTCGTGCATGGGGGCATTGGCATCATCCAACGAGTGCCAACCGCCCTGCGCCACACACTTCAGCGTGAGCAGCAGAGAAAATACCAAGAATAAAATTACTCTTTTCATAACTACTCCTCGTACAAAAGATATTTTCTGCGGAGGGTCTTGAACTCCTCAACCTCTGGCTGCCAGCGGGCACGAATCTCGTCGGCGCTCTTACCCTCAAGAATCATCTCCTTGACATAATCAACGCCCGTCAGGAGCAGGAACATTCGCGTGAAAAACTTTTCGCCCATAGCGAGGTTGTGGTATGCGTCGATAACATACTCCAAATTAAAGCCAGCGGCGATAACCGCCTCATCATCCACACCGCGCAAATCTACGCCCCAGCACTGCTGACCCAGCAGAGGAGGGTTTTTCGCACCCGCACGCGACTCTGGGGTGAATGAGAACTCCGCATCCTTATATGACGGATGACCATAGCACTCAAATGGAAAATCAGTACCGCGACCCAGCGAGCAGACTGTGCCCTCGAACAAGCAGGTCGAGGGGTAGAGATAGATGGAGTGCTGCGTTGGGAGGTTGGGCGATGGCGCAATGGGGAGCGTGTAACGGCTCTGGTGAGTGTAGTTCTCGCACTTAACCACCTGCAAGGTGCAATCCTTCGACCACCCCTCGCCCTTTGCCATCAGGGCAATCTCGCCCATCGTGAGTCCGTGCACCACGGGGATAGGCAGAGCGCCCACGCCCGACTTATATTTCATATCGAGAATGGGACCATCGACATACATTCCGTTGGGGTTGGGTCTGTCGAGCACGATGACATCGCAGCCGAAATCGGCGCAGGCATCCATCATTCGCACCATACTTATATAATAGGTATAGAATCTCAGTCCCACATCCTGCATATCCACCAACAGAACATCGAAGGCACGCATACACTCATCCGAGGGGCGCTTGGTGTTGCCATCGTAGAGCGACCAGATGGGCACGCCTGTCTTCTCATCAACCGAGTTTTTCACATGCTCACCCGCATCAGCACCGCCACGGAAGCCGTGCTCGGGCGAAAAGATGCCGACAAGGTTAATCTTTTCAGCCACCAGCATATCCACAAGGTGCTGCTCGCCCACCATAGCGGTGTGGTTAGCCAGCACAGCCACTTTGCGACCCTCCAGCGCGGGGAGGTACTCCTCGGTGCGCTCGGCACCCACCTTGATTGGCTCGGCATTGCTCTCCGCTGCCTGACAAGAGAGGCAGAAAATGGAAAGTATGATTAAAAAAATGTTTTTCATAGTTCTGGAAATTCAAAATTCAAAATGAAATTTTATTCTAAACAAAAAATCCCTACACTGCTGAAGGTGGAGAGTGTAGGGAATTTTGAAGATTGACGATGTTCGAGAATGCGGAGTTTACTTATGGTAAATGAGCAATTCGAGAACGAGCAAGATGCCAAAATCACCACACTACACGCCTTCAGACCCGCCTGTCTGCATCAGATACTCCTTGATGAAGCCATCCAGGTCGCCATCCATTACCGCCTCAACAGCAGAGGTCTGGAATCCTGTGCGGTGGTCCTTGACGCGGCGGTCATCGAAGACATAGGAACGAATCTGCGAGCCCCACTCGATGCGTTTCTTGGTAGCCTCCAGAGCCTGCTGGGTAGCCATTCGCTTCTCCATCTCGCGCTGATAGAGCTTTGAGCGCAGGATACGCATAGCATTGGCGCGGTTGTCAAGTTGGGAGCGGGTCTCCATATTCTCGATGAGGAACTCAATAGGCTCGCCAGTGTCGGGGTCCTTGCCGTGGTAGCGCAGACGCACAGCAGTCTCAACCTTATTGACATTCTGACCGCCAGCACCGCTTGCGCGGAAGGTATCCCACTCGCAGTCGGAGGGGTTGATGACAATCTCGATGGAGTCATCCACCGCAGGCGACACAAAGACCGACGCAAAGGTGGTCTGGCGCTTGTTGTTGGCGTTGAATGGCGAGAGGCGCACCATACGATGCACTCCGTTCTCACTCTTGAGGTAGCCGTAGGCGTAGTCGCCCTCAATCTCAAGGGTGCACGACTTCACTCCCACCTCGTCGCCCGCCTGATAGTCGAGCATACGATATTTGTAGCCGTGGGCATCGCACCAGCGGGTGTACATACGCAGCAGCATAGATGCCCAGTCCAAGGCCTCGGTACCGCCAGCACCAGCGTTGATGTCCATAATGGCGCCCATCTTATCCTCCTCGTTGCGGAGCATATTGCGGAGTTCCAGCGCCTCGATGAGAGAGATGGTGCGGGCATATTGCGCCTCCATCTCCTCCTCGGTGGCAAGTTCTGCCGCCACAAATTCGGGCATGAGTTGCAACTCCTCGACGGCCTTCACTACTGCGTCATAATCTTCCACCCAACTCTTGATTGATGCCACCTTACGCAACTGCTTCTGCGCCGCTTCGGCATCCTCCCAAAAGGCGGGGTCGTGGGTCTTCTCCTCCTCATTCTGGAGGTCTATTCTTCGCTGAGCGATGTCAAAGGCACCTCCCCAACGAATCCTGTCGTCTTATAGTGCCTTTAATTTGTTCTTCAGTAATCATTCTAACTAAAGGGTTATTTTTACTCCTTATCCTTTTTATCCTCCTCTTTCTTGGTATTGGCAGAATATGCCGCACCGAGGGCAACACCGATGCAAATACCAATTGGAATGTTATCCATCGCAACACCAAAGCCAAGACCTATTGCTAAACCAATAGCAAGGCTATGACCTGGGTGAAGTGGTTTCTTCTCTTTTGACATATTTTTATTACTTCACTGAACTTTTTATGATTAGGCTGCTCGCAGTCTGCAAAACCGCCATATACATAAGCGTGAACTATTTTTGAGGAAATTTTGTTTCAAACTGCGCAGGTAATAGTGGACCTATTTCCAAGCAGAGCGAAACAAAATTTACCAAAAAGAGAAACGCTATTCAAGCTCCCAATCTACGCCGTCCTTGCGGTCTTTCACTCGGATACCAATAGCAGTGAGTTCATTACGAATCTTATCGGAAGTAGCCCAGTCCTTGTTTGCCTTGGCATCCTGACGAACTGCGAGAATCATATCTACAACCTTGGCGAGCATATCGCTGCCACCTGCTGCACCCTCCTGCTTCTCGTTGCGAAGACCTAAAATCTCGAACACATAGAGGTCGAAGATGCGCTTGAGTTCTACCAAATCAGCCTCCGAGATTGTCTGCTGACCCTCGGCAATCTGGTTGATGATACGCACATAGTCAAACAAAGCCGAGATAACCATTGGCGAGTTCAAATCGTCGTCCATAGCCTCGCGGCAACGAGCCTCCAACTCGGCTGGCTTCACAGCCTCGGATGTTGCAGCCGATGGCTTCAACTTACCCAGAGTCTCCACGCCCTTCATCAGGCGGTCAAAGCCCTTCTCGGCAGCCTGCAATGCGGCGTTAGAGAAATCAAGCGTAGAACGATAGTGCGCCTGAAGGATGAAGAAACGGATGGTCATTGGCGAATAAGCCTGCTCCAGCTTTGGATGAGAGCCGTTGAAGAGTTGCTCCATAGTGATGAAGTTACCGTAAGACTTACCCATCTTCTGACCGTCGATAGTAATCATATTGTTGTGTACCCAGTAGCGAGCCGAGTCCTTTCCCAGAGCCGCAGTAGCCTGTGCAATCTCACACTCGTGGTGAGGGAACATCAAGTCCATACCGCCACCGTGGATGTCGAACTGCTCACCCAGATACTTGCACGACATAGCCGAGCACTCCATATGCCAGCCTGGGAAGCCATCGCTCCAAGGCGACTTCCAACGCATAATATGCTCTGGCGCAGCCTTCTTCCACAACGCAAAGTCGAATGAGTTGCGCTTGTCGCTCTGACCGTCGAGGTCGCGTGTGTTGGCAACAATATCCTCAAGGTTACGACCAGAGAGCTTGCCGTAGTGATAGGTCTTGTTGTACTTCTCAACATCGAAGTAAACCGAGCCGTTTGACTCATAGGCGTAGCCAGCATCGAAGATGCGCTGCACGAAGTCAATCTGTTCCATAATGTGACCCGACGCGTGTGGCTCGATAGATGGGGTCTGCACGCCCAACTGCTCCATAGCCTTGTGGTAGCGCTCGGTGTAGTAGTGGGCAACCTCCATAGGTTCCAACTGCTCAAGGCGAGCCTTCTTCGCAATCTTATCCTCGCCCTCGTCGGCATCGTGCTCGAGGTGACCTACATCGGTAATGTTACGCACATAGCGCACCTTGTAGCCCAAAGACTTCAGGTAGCGGAACATCAAATCGAATGTGATTGAGGGGCGGGCGTGACCCAAATGTGGATCGCCATAGACGGTTGGACCGCATACATACATACCCACGCGACCCTCGTTGAGTGGCTCAAATACCTCCTTGCGGCGAGTGAGCGTATTGTATAAAGAGAGTTTTGATTCCATATAATTGCAATTATTTTTTACAAAAATAAGACATTAAATTCAGAATTCAAAATTACAAATTCAAAATTAGGCTGACGCCTCCAAAGATACGCTCTCAAAGAGGCGCATTCCCTACTTTATCTCTAGCGACAATTCCTTATCCACGCTTTCCACATCCTCACGCCTCATATGATGCAACTCAACCGACTTTGCGGGGAAGCGGCGGTGGAGTTTATTGCCCTCAATGACCACTTTTCGGCAGCCATCAAGCCAGAGGTTTGACTTCTGCCAGAGGAATGGGGCGTAGTCGTTTGTCAGCTTCAGGCGGTTGCTCACAAAGCGCAGACCCTCAACCGAGCGGGCGAACAACACTGGCGCATCGAAGCAGCGGAAGGTGTTGCCCTCGATGGTGATGCCGTGGTGATAGGCGGGACTGTCGGGGGATGTTGGGCGGTAGGATGGCGAGATTGTGATGGGCGCTTCGCCCCACTCCCACCTATCGCCAGTCTCGCAACCCGATGTCGAGCAGTTCTCGAAGACATTGTTGCGGATAACGAGGTTGGTGTGTGCTCCCGACTCATACCAGTGGTCGAGGTCGCCCTCGATGAGGATAGCCGTACCGGCGGTGTTGAAATAGTTGTTCTCAACAAGCACCGATTTTGGCGTTGTGACAAGCATTCCGCGGGCGCGGTTACGCTTCTCGAAACGGCAGTTACGCACCACCAAAGAGGGTGTCCAACTCTTATTTTCCAAAAAGTTATCAACCTTTATTGACTGCGTGACAGGCGTTGTAAACTCAACTATATGTTCATCATATTCAGGCACATAGCGCTTGCTCTTTACGATAAGTTCCTCGCGGCGGCTTACTGTAGTGTAGTCCACCGCCCAGACCGTATCGCTTGGCTCAAGAAACCATCCTCGTCCTACCCTAACGGCGTTGTCGCCCACCACCTCGCTGATGCGCGAGTAGGTGCCGCGAACATTGATAAAATCGTCGCCCTGACCCGCATGGGCACAGCCGTCGATAAGGATTTCGCCACGGCAGCAGGTGAAGTGCGAGGCATCGGCAACGGTGCTAAATACGCGACCTCGCGAGGTGCGGGGCTTGGCGCTCACGCGGCGCAGAGTGATGTTCTCGGTGCGGAAGCCATAGACGCCAGTACTCAAGGCATGATAGAGCGTAATATCCTCAAGCACAACATCTTTGCTATAACCAATCTCTATGCCAGTCATAATGTATATGCCGTGATAGAGAGTGATTTTCTGCCCCACCTCGACTGGCACCTCACGCTCGCGCATCTTACCGAAAAAGCGCACAACATCGGGCGCAATCTGCTCGGCACGACCCTTGAAGATGTTGCCCGTATGGTCATCGCGGGTGCGGTAGGCAATCTCACCCGAAGGGGTGTGGATGTTCAGGTAACTATCGTGTACGCCCGCCGTCCACCCCTCGCCGAGGAATCGGATGCCGTTGTCGGCAACCTCGAAGGGGTACTCCTTGGGGTCGATGCGTAAATCGACATAGTCGGGCTGGATGTTCACAAACTCGCCCTGGCTGATGTAGGTGCGCTCCCAGTCGGTGGAGAAGTTACGCAGAGTGATGCCCTGCGACTGCTCGACAAGCACCACGCGCATCTTGCCGTGGAAGAAGAACTCCGAGCCGTTACCCTCGATGGTAATATTCTCTGCATCACGCAGATGCATCGCCGTAGTACTCTCCTTGCCCTCCTGCTGATAGAAGTCGTAGCGCCCCTTCGGGAACTCGATGATGGCGTTCTTGCCGCCGCACGATGCCACCGCCCGCTGGAAGGCAAGGCGAGTATCCTCGCCACTATTGGGTTTCGCGCCGAAATCGGTTACGCGGATGCGCTGCTGTGCAAAAGATAGCAGAGTAAATGAGAGTAGCGGTATAAGAAGAATTATTCGTTTCATAATGGTTGGTTTTAGTATTACAAATATAGGAAAAATTCACTATATTTGCACTACACAACCGCAATATAGAACTTAAGAACAATATGAAAACCCTGAAAAACTACACTCTCAAGGTGGCGTGGCTCGTGGTTGCACTCCTTGTGGCGGGCAGTGCCCACGCCAAGAGTCCTAAACTGAAATTCAACAAAGACGGCAAGTTCAAAATCGTGCAACTCACTGATGTTCACTGGATATATGGCAACCCTAACTCCGACATCGCGGGCGAGCGCATCGCCGAGGTGCTGGATGCCGAGAAGCCCGATTTGGTGGTGCTCACTGGCGACATCGTCTTCGCAAAACCCGCCAAGGAGGGTATGGAGGCGGCACTCGCGCCCATCATCGAGCGCGACATCCCCTTTGCTGTGACCTTCGGCAACCACGACGACGAGCACGACCTCTCGCGAGAGCAACTCCTTGAGTTGGTGCAGGGTATGAAGGGCAATGTTAGCAGCACAACAGAGGGCATCACTGGCGTTACGAACTACACTCTGGAGGTGGGTGCGTCGCGCGGTAACTCTACGGCGGCGGTGCTCTACATCTTCGACAGCAACTCCTACTCGCGCAACGAGAAGGTGAAGGGTTACGGCTGGATTGCACACGACCAGATTGGCTGGTATATGGAGCAGAGCGAGGCTTTCACCGCGGCAAACGGGGGTAACCCTATGCCAGCGCTGGCGTTCTTCCACATCCCTCTGCCAGAGTTCAACGAGGCTGTGCGTGATGAGTCGGCATTTATGATTGGCTCGCGCAAGGAGGCGGCCTGCTCACCCAAAATCAACTCGGGACTCGCTACGGCGATGCTCGAGAAGGGCGATGTGATGGGCGTCTTTGTGGGTCACGACCACATCAACGACTACGCCGTGAACTGGCGCGGAATTCTTATGGCATACGGTCGCTACTCGGGCGGCAACACCGTCTATAACAACATCACCGACGGCAACGGCGCGCGCATCATAGAACTTACCGAGGGGGCTCGCGAGTTCAAGACCTGGATACGCATCAAGGATGGTCGCACGATGTATCATCTTGATTTTCCAAAGGATACGAAGTAATTTTAGCAAGAAAGGCTACCCGCGAGGTGGCCTTTTTTGTTTTTGTTTGACGCATACAAATGCGCCTCGGCACGAGGCGTATCTAAAGTGGGCGTAACGCGCCTTAAGCGCGTCACCCCCGCCCGCCTCCAAAGATAAATTCAATGAAAGGGGGAATTGGACAGAAGTCCCATAATTTTGAATTCTGAATTTTGAATTTCAAGAAATAACTATCGTTATTTAGCGTTAAATTTGTATCTTTGCCCGATAATAGCATAGAAAATAATTTACACAACGAAAAAATATGGATTTCAAACGCTGGGATAAGAGAATCGGTTGGGTGGTCTTTGCCATCGCTGCCGTGACATATCTGATGACGATGGAGCCCTCGTCGAGTCTGTGGGACTGCGCCGAGTTTATCGCTACATCCTATAAGTTGGAGGTGGGTCACCCACCGGGAGCACCGCTCTTTATGCTGATGGCCCGCATCGCTACGATGTTCGCTCCGTCATCGTACTATGTGCCTCATATGGTCAATGGAATGAACTGCTTGGCGAGCGCCTTCTGCATCTTGTTCCTCTTCTGGTCAATCACTCACCTTGCCCGCCGCATCTTCACCGCTGGCGGTCGCACGATGAGCGAGGGTGACAAGATTGCTACGCTGGGCGCTGGCGCCGTGGGAGCCTTGGCCTACACCTTCACCGACACCTTCTGGTTCTCGGCTGTCGAGGGCGAGGTATATGCCCTCTCGTCGATGTTTACGGCTCTGGTGGTGTGGCTGATGCTCAAGTGGGAGGAGCAGGCTGATGAGCCTCACTCATCACGCTGGATAGTGCTTATCGCCTACCTGATGGGACTCTCCATAGGTGTGCATATCCTTAACCTGCTGACCGTTCCCGCGTTGGTGTTCATCTACTATTTCCGCCGTTACAAGAAGACTACCCTGAAAGGCTTGGCTATGGCTACACTGCTCTCGCTTTTGATTCTGGGCGTCATCAACGGCATCATCATCCCCTACACCGTATATCTCGGCGCTATGGTCGATTTGTTCGCTGTGAACACGCTCGGCTTGCCAGTGAATACGGGTATTGTGGTCTTTGCTCTGGCTCTGCTGGCGGCACTCGGCTGGGGTGTTGTACGCACTCATCGCGCTGGCAAGAAGGTGTGGAACCTTATCCTTGTCTGCACAACGATGATTTTCATCGGCTTCTCATCTTACGCTACGGTGACTATCCGCGCCCTGGCTAACCCACCGATGAACAGCAACAACCCGAACAACCCCCACGCCCTGCTCTCGGTACTCAACCGCGACCAGTATGGCAACCGTCCTCTGCTCTACGGACAGTACTACTCATCGCCCGTCGATGACTATGTGGAGAGCACATCCTACCACTACAACCCCGAGACAAAGAAGTATGACCAGATAGTGACCCTCACGGGCTACACCTACCCTTCGGAGTTCAAGCACTTCTTCCCACGCCTGTGGAACACCACAAAGGGCGAGGCGGCATACAAGCCTTGGGCGGCACACCGCACCAAGATTGATGTGTTGCGTGACGAGAACGGCGAGGTGCTGCGCGACGAGAAGGGCAACGCTATGCGTGGCGAGGTGCTGGACTTTGGTCGCAAGGTCTATGACAGCGTGACAGGCGAGAGTTTCATCGAGCCTACATTCAGCGAGAACCTCTACTACTTCTTCACCTATCAGTTGAACTATATGTACTGGCGCTACTTCCTCTGGAACTTTGTGGGTCGCCAGGACGACATACAGGCGGGCAGCGAGACCATCCTGCACGGCAACTGGCTCTCGGGCATCACCCCACTGGACGAGGCCTACCTCGGTCCGCAGAGCGACCTGCCAAGCGAGATGGCAAACAACCCTGCACGCAACCGCTACTTCTTCCTGCCGTTCCTGCTGGGTCTGCTGGGTCTTATCTATCAACTCAACCGCGACCAAAGGAACTTCTCGGTTGTGATGTGGTTGTTCGTGATGATGGGTATCGCTCTGGTGGTCTATTTCAACACCTGCCCATCGGAGCCTCGCGAGCGAGATTATGTATATGCGGGCTCGTTCTACGCCTTCTCGATATGGATTGGCTTGGGCGTGCTGGCACTGCGTGATGCGCTGGGTTACATCACCCGCCGCGACGCGAAGGTGACGGCTACCATCGCTACCGTCCTCGCACTCGGTGTGCCTGCAATCCTTGCGGCAGAGAACTGGGACGACCACGACCGCTCGGGCAGAACTATGGCGCGCGACATCGGCTGGAACTACTTACAGTCACTGCCACAGAACGCTATCGTGATAAACTACGGCGACAACGACACCTTCCCATTGTGGTATAATCAGGAGGTGGACGGCGTGCGTACCGATGTGAGAATTATGAACTCAAGTTATCTGGGTGGCGAGTGGTATATCGACGAGATGAAGACCCGCGCAAACGAGGCTGCGGGAGTACCATTCTCGTTGCCAGCAAGCAAGTACTCGTTCGTGAACGACTTTGTGCCAGTGACCAACCGCGTGAAGCGAGTAATCGAGGCCAAGGAGTTAATCGACTTCATCACACGCGAGGATGACCAGACAAAGGTGCAACTTGCCGACGGCTCGCTGGTGGACTATGTGCCAGGACGCCGCATCGCAATACCAGTGAATAAGGATAACGCCATCGCCTCGGGCATCGTCAAGGAGGAGGATCGCGACCTGATGGTCGATACCGTATATATCAACATCGCCGAGCGCAAGCGCTCACTCGACAAGAGCGAGTTGATGCTTATGGACCTGCTGGCTAACTTCGACTGGAAGCGCCCAATATGTTTCACACAGGTCTATATCCTTCAGGACTTCGGTCTGCTCGACTACTTGCAGTTTGATGGCTACGCCTACCGTCTGGTGCCTATCCTCACGCCTTATCAGTCGTCGTGGGAGATTGGTCGCATCGATACCGACTGGGCATATCCAAAGATGATGGAGACCTTCCGCTATGGCAACCTTGCCGACGAGGATGTCCACATCGACCACTTCCTGCAGTACAATATCGCCGCATCGAAGGCGCGTGATAACTTCGCCCGCGTGGCAAAGCAACTTATCCGCGAGGGTCGTAACGAGGATGCTCTAAAGTGCCTTGAGCGCGGTTTGGAGGTATTCCCATCGCCAAAGGTTCGTTACACCGACGCCAACACCTACCCCTACATCGAGGCGTTCTACTCGCTGGGCGAGATGGAGAAGGGCGATGCTCTGTTGACCGACTACGCAAATGTGCTCATCGAGTACATCGAGTACTACTTGCAGTTCGACGGCTACAAGGCTAACCTGGTATCGGGCGAGATACGCGAGAAGATGGACGAGTTGTCGGAGTTGTACTACCTCGCAGCGTTCGCCAAGCGTAACGACCTGATTGAGTGGTTCAACAAGTACTACCGCACATTCGGCTACACCGACGAGGAACTTGTCCAGCCCGACAAGGGCACCGACGAACTCCTCGACACCCCCGAGGTGGATATGTAGTGAGTGAGACTATATTATAATAAAGTATTAAAGGCTCTCCCCTTTCGGGAGGGTCTTTTTTTATTTGTCCTTGCCTCGCAATATTTATCTTCGGTGGCATAGCGCAAAGCGCTACCGCCCCTTCCACCGAAGATATATTTCCGCCCCGCCCCACAATAATTCTCCCATCGCGAAAATTTTTCCACCAGAAATGGCACTTTTTTGCGAAAAGTTTATACCTTTGCATCATTGGTAAATGCTTTTACTATAAAAGATTTTACTGAACTATATAACCCCTAACGAACACGAAGAATATGTATAACTTCAATATCGCTGGTATTCAGCAAGTTGGCATCGGCACAGATGACTTCCGCGCAACCTGGAACTGGTATATCGAGATGTTCGGCATCGACCTTCGCATCCTCGAGGATGACACCGTTGCCGAGCGAATGCTCCGCTACACTGGCGGTGAGCCACACAAGCGCCACGCCTGCATCGCAATGAATTTGCAGGGCGGCGGCGGTTTCGAGATTTGGCAATACTCCGAGCGCAAGCCCGAGAAGTGCCCATTCACCATTACGGTGGGCGACCTCGGCATCTTTGCCGCAAAACTGAAGTGTCGCGATGTGACGGCCTTTCACAAGCAACTCTCTGCCAAGTGGTCAGAGTGCGGCGGAGTGGAGACCCTGCCCGACGGCACGCCTTGCTTCTATGTCAATGACCTGAAGGGCAACCTTTTCCAGGTGGTTGAGCAGAAGGATATATACATAGAGGAGCGCAAACTAACGGGAGGCATCGCGGGCGCAGTTATTGGCGTGAGCAATATGGATAGGTCTGTGAAGTTTTATAGCGAGGTGCTGGGCTACAACATCGTAAAGTGTGATGTGGTGAGTTCGTTCAGCCGTTGCAACCTTATGCCCGAGGCGGACAAGAGTTACCGCCGCGTAATCCTCGCCGCACCAAAGCGTACGGGCGCAATATCTGGCATCCTGGGCGACACCACAATCGAGTTGGTTCAGGCACTTGAGCGCAAGCCACGCAAGATTTACGAGGGCAGATATTGGGGCGACCCAGGCTTTATTCAGGTATGTTTCGATGTGACGGGCATGAACGAGTTTGGTCGCTACTGCGCAAGCAAGGGACACCCATTTACGGTGGATAGTTGTCCTAACGGCGAGATTTTCGATATGGGTGACGCATCGGGTCGTTTCACCTACGCAGAAGACCCCGACGGCACACTGATGGAGTTTGTCGAGACCTACAAGATACCGATTGCCAAGAAGTTCGGTCTGGCGATTGATATGACCAAGCGCAAGACAACAAAGCCCCTGCCGAAGTTCCTCTTCCGTCTGATGGGACTCGTTGCCAGGGAGAGAGTGAAATAGGGATACTCCGCAAGGAGGAAGAGTAAATAGTCATAGGCCGTGGGAAAACCTATGACAGAAAAGACCTCACCCCGCAAGGGATAAGGTCTTTTTGCTTTTCAGGCGTAACTCCTGCGCTACATTTACTCTGATACACCTCTATTTATCTTCGGTGGCAGGGGGGGGCGAATTTCACTCGCTATGCCACCAAAGATACAGGTTTCGCCTGTACTTATTCGTTTTATTTCTCCAAAGACTCCATATTAATTGAAATCTTCTTCATCAAATCGACGAAAGATTGAATCTCCTGTTCGGAGAGTCCCACCAGCATCTTATCGAGCATAGAGACACCCACAACCTTGCCCGCCGCCTTGAGGTCGTGACCCTTTGGCGTGAGCACTATGGTGTTCGAGCGGCGGTCAGCAGGGTTCTGCTGGCGCATCACAACGCCCTTCTGCTCGAGCGCATCGACCAGTTTCGTAACCGAATTCTTGTCCTTTTGCAGACCGTCGGCGAGTTGCTGCTGGCTCAACTCACCCTGATTCCACAGCATATCGACAAGCAGAAACTGCTCGGGCGTCATATCAATATTATTTGCCTTCAGCATAGCCGCCATAAAGAGTTTCATCCTGCAATGGGTCAGGTTCAACTCAACGGCAACCTCTTTGGATAGTAACATACTTATATATTATTAGCATTCACCCACCCTATCGCGCCGACACATTGCGAGCGATGAGGCGGAACAACCAAGGCACATATTTGTAGAAAGGCACCATAATCGTATCGAAACCGCCGATTACCTTCTGGTGCCTGCCGCGCGCAATAGCCTTGATGGCAACCCTCGCGCACTTGTTCACATCGTAGCCATTCGCCTGACCTGGGTCCATCACGCCCGTAGCCTTGCCGCTGCCGTCGAGGGCATTCTTCGACACCTCGGTGTGGATACGACCAGGGATGATGATTGTAGTCTTGATTTGGGGATACTCCAGCGCTATGGTCTCATAGAAGCCGTGGATGGCGTGCTTCGAGGCGCAATATGCCGACCTCACGGGGAAGCCAAAGACTCCCGACACCGACGACACAACGGCGATATGCACACCTCGCTCGATGAACATATCCTTCAGCGCCTTAACCAGATAGATGCCGCCAAAGTAGTTCACCTCCATCAATCGGCGATCGACGCTGATGTCGGTCTCAAAGGTCAATGCTCGCTGCGAGATACCCGCATTAAGCAGCAGGAAGTCAATCAGATGACCCTCGGCGCGTATCCACTCCACAAGCGCGTCAATAGACTCTGCCTGCTCAACATCTACGGTCTTGACCCACGCCTTGACGCCCAACTCCTCACACTTGCACTTCACTCTCTCCAGCGGATCCAGGCGTCGGCCCGTAAGGATGACATTCGCCCCCTTCAAGGCGTACTGATAAGCCATAGCCTCGCCGATACCGCTACCTCCGCCCGTAATGAGCACTGTTTTCTCCTTAAACTTCAACATCTTGATAGGATTTATTTTTGTCAAAGATAACAATTATCCGCCTGATTGACAAATTCTATGGCGCAAAAAAAAGTGCAGACCCAAAGATCTGCACCCATTCATATTGCTTTAGCAAGAACTATTACTCAAGCCAGACGCCAAAAGAGCCTTGCTACCTTATTCCTAAAATTGCTTTAGCAAGAGATATATTAAGGCTGGTCGTAGGGGGCGAAAGCGGAGTTTACCGGGAGTAAATGAGCATTTCGCACTCAAGCCAGACGCCAAAAGAGCCTTGCTACCTAATTCCATAAAATTGCTTTAGCAAGAGATATTTTGAGGCTGGTCGCAGGGGGCGAAAGCGGAGTTTACTGGGAGTAAATGAGCATTTCGCACTCAAGCCAGACGCCAAAAGAGCCTTGCTAAACAATTTTACTTCACCATGCCGACATAGTTGTGTGGAGTAATAACACGCAACTCTGCCTTAACAGACTCGCTCACATCCAAGCCCTCGACAAACTCCTTGATAGTCTGCTCGGTGATGTGACCACCAGTGCGGGTGAGTGCCTTCAACGCCTCGTATGGGTTAGGATATGCCTCGCGACGAAGGATAGTCTGCATAGCCTCAGCAACAACTGCCCAGTTATCCTCAAGGTCAGCCGCCAAAGCCTCCTCGTTCAGGATAACCTTACCCAAGCCCTTCTGCAACGACGCAAAGCCAATCAATGAGTGAGCCACAGGCACACCCACATTACGCAATACAGTCGAGTCGGTAAGGTCGCGCTGCATACGCGAGATAGGCAATTTCGCTGCAAGGTGCTCATACACAGCATTTGCAACACCGAAGTTACCCTCTGCATTCTCGAAGTCGATTGGGTTCACCTTGTGTGGCATAGCCGATGAGCCAACCTCGCCCTTCTTAACCTGCTGGCGGAAGTACTCCATAGAGATGTAAGTCCACATATCGCGAGCAAGGTCAGTCAAAATGGTGTTGATGCGCTTCATTGCATCGAAGGTAGCCGCAAGGTTATCGTAGTGCTCAATCTGTGTTGTATATTGTGCGCGTACCAAACCCAGTGACTCAACGAAGCTGTTACCGAACTCCACCCAGTCAATCTCTGGGTAAGCCACATGGTGGGCATTGAAACCACCAGTAGCACCGCCGAACTTAGCCATAGGCTCAACAGCGTTCAACAAATCAATCTGACGCTCCAGACGCTCAACAAAGACCTTGAACTCCTTACCCAAGCGGGTTGGAGATGCAGGCTGACCGTGGGTGTGAGCCAACATAGGAACCTCCTCCCACTGCTCCGCAAGAGCGTAAATCTTGTCTACAACATCGTGCAACGCAGGCAGGTAGACATTGGTCAAAGCCTCCTCCAGCAAGAGTGGAGTGGCTGTGTTGTTGATATCCTGAGATGTAAGACCGAAGTGTACGAACTCGCGGTAGTCGTTCAAGCCCAACTGCTCCAACTTCTCCTTCAAGAGGTACTCGACAGCCTTCACATCGTGGTTTGTTACGCTCTCAATCTCCTTCACATGCAGAGCATCCTCCATAGTAAACTCGGTGTAGAGCTTACGCAACTCCTCGAAAGCCGACTGGGGAACACCTGCCAACTGTGGCAAAGGCAACTCGCACAAAGCGATGAAATACTCCACTTCCACACGAACACGATAACGAATAAGTGCGTACTCTGAAAAATAATCCGACAAAGATGCCGTTACCTTATTATAACGACCATCGACGGGCGAGATAGATAAAAGTTGATGTGACATAACTGTAAAAATGTTTATTTGGGTGCTAATTTAATACTTTTTATCCACACTCGAAAGATATATTTCGGTTTCTGTCGTTTTTTTTGTAATTTTGCGGGCGTAACGCCCGTTTTAGGATTAGTTTGAGGGAAATAAGAGAGATTGTAACGAGTGTTTTAACGAGAAAACTGAATTAAAAACATAAATGCAGCCTTTAAGGCTGTATCTTTGGAGGCGTAACGCGCTGTGCGCGTCACCCCCGCCGCCTCCAAAGATAATCTCAATGAAAGGGGAATTGGACTTTGTCCTATAATTTTGAATTTGTAAGGTATGAACATGTTATTCGCAATAATTGATGCCATCGTGGAGTGGGTCAAGCGCAACCCGCTCACCTGCATCCTGCTGGTTATGGTGGCGGTATTTGCGCCATCGCTCTTTGGTGCCATTTTCATTGGCATCGGCATCGTCGCATTGTTGCTCCTGGCAATACCCATCTTCGGCATATTCAAGTTGCGCCGTATGAGCAAAAAGATGGAGGAGCAGGGTAGCCAGCAGCAGGGCTTCGGTGGTTTCGGCGGCTTCTCACAGCAGTCACGCACGCAGCAGCGCCCACAGAACGAGGGCGAGGTGAAGGTCTATACCACCGAGGAGCCCAAAGAAAAGCGCGTGAGCGACAAGGTGGGCGACTACATTGATTTTGAAGAGGTTAAGGATAAATAAACTACTATCAGATGTTTAAGTTTTTTGAGTCGATAGGCAAATATACGCTCCTGATGCAGAAGGTCTTTTCTCGCCCCGAGAAGAGGTCTATCTACTACACGCGCATCATGCACGAGATGGAGACGCTGGGTCTGAACTCCATAGGTCTGACCGCCATCATCTCTATCTTCATCGGTTCGGCGGTGACTTTGCAGATGGCAATCACACTGGAGTCGCCCTTCATTCCGCAATTTATGATTGGTTACGCCACCCGAGAGGTGATGATTCTCGAGTTCTCATCTACGGTTTTGGCGCTTATCCTGGCGGGTAAGGTGGGCTCTAACATCGCGTCGGAGATTGGTACGATGCGTATCACCGAGCAGATTGACGCTCTGGAGATTATGGGCGTGAACTCCGCCTCATACCTCATCCTGCCAAAGATTGTAGCAACGATATTCTTCTTCCCATTCCTGGCTATCTTCTCGATGCTCATCGGTATCGCCGGTGGTTATGGCATCGCCGAGATTACGGGCATCATGAACCCGACGGATTATGTCGAGGGTCTGCGCTACTACTTCTACACCAGCGAGATTACCTACTCGCTCGTAAAGATGGTATTCTTCGCCTTCTGCATCACCAGCATCTCGGCCTACTGCGGCTACTACGCCAAGGGCAACTCGCTGGAGGTGGGTAAGGCTTCGACACGCGCGGTGGTAATCAGTTCCATCGCCATTATGATTTGCAACCTTGTATTAACTCAACTCATCCGCACATGATCAAAGTAGAAAATGTTATAAAGTCATTCGAGGGTCGCGACATCCTGAAGAACATCTCGACAGAGTTCGGCACAGGACAGACAAACCTCATCATCGGTCGAAGCGGTTCGGGTAAGACGGTGCTGCTCAAGTCGTTGGTGGGTCTGCACGAGGTTGATAAGGGCGCTATCTACTACGACGATATATGCTTTTCGACGCTGGACTTCCGCGCACGCAAGGCCATCCGCAAGGATGTGGGAATGATTTTCCAGGGCGGAGCACTGCTCGACGCCTCTACCGTAGCGGAGAATGTGAAACTGCCGCTCGACCTCTTCACCGACCAGTCGGAGGAGGAGAAGATGGAGCGCGTGAACCTCTGCCTGAAGCGAGTAAACCTCGAAAATGCACATAAGTTATACCCCTCGGAGTTGAGTGGTGGTATGGTCAAGCGCGCCGCCATTGCGCGTGCCATCGTGCTGAACCCACGCTACCTCTTCTGTGATGAGCCAAACTCGGGTCTTGACCCGCAGACATCCATCGTCATCGACAACCTCATCAGCGACATCACCAAGGAGTATAACATCACCACCATCATCAACACCCACGATATGAACTCGGTGATGGAGATTGGCGAGAAGGTGGTCTTCATCTATGAGGGTCAGAAGTGGTGGGAAGGCACAAAGGATGACATCCTCCACGCCGACAACCCCGAGTTGAACGACTTTGTCTTTGCCTCGGCAATGGCAAAACGCGCCAAGATGTCGGTGAAGTAATCCGCTTGACATATAATAAAAAAGACCGCCCGATGGGTGGTCTTTTTGTTGTTGATACCATATTACTCTTGGAGGCGAGGGGCAGGCGTAACGCCTGTTTTGCACTTTCCCTGATGCGCCTTATTTATCCTATTTCCATAGGAATTTTCTAAATATTCGAGAAGAAATCTATTGCCTCTCTGTTGAAGAAAGACTTGTTATCCACATTGCAGATATGACCTGCGTTGGGGACTACGACCATTGAGACAAGGTCGCCACCCTCGCGTGCGGCGGCGAAGGCCTGCGAGAGGAAGAGGTGGTCGTTCTCACCCATCAGGTAGAGGGTTGGGATAAGCACTCGCTTGCTGAACAGATCGGCCATCCTGCGGCTGATGTTATCACCCAACTGCATCCACTCCAGGAAACTCTCGAAACTCAACTTCTGGGCGTTCTTCAGGAACAGGTACTTCGACTTTGCGTAACGGCGCTGCGGGATTATAAACTTGGCAATGAGCCACTTCATCAGGCGGTAAGGGATGATGTTCTTGAACATATCGACCATACGGATGAGCACTCGTGTGCGTACATTGAGTTTGGTCACAGCGCCTGCCAGCACCATACTCTCCACTCGCTCGGCGTAGCGCTCGGCAATAACTCGCACGATGATGCTACCCAGCGACAGACCCATAAAGTGCGACTTCTCGATACCTACGGCATCCACAACCTCCATAACCTGGTCGGCAACCTTCTCGAAGTTAAGCCCGCCACACAGCACCTCGCCCACCGAGCCGCCGTGACCTGCCAAATCGACCAGCAGCAGGTTGAAATGGCGTGCGAAATCGGGCACCTGACGAAACCACACCTCGATGCTTCCGCCCGCGCCGTGCACCATCACGACCCACCTGTTGTCGGGGTTATTACCAATCACTTTATAGTTCAGCATACGCAAAAAATTTGCGCAAAGATACAATAAATATTCTAAAACAAAAGAAATTTCGTCATTGCGAGCGAATGTAATGAGCGCAGCAATCCCATTTAACCCATTCTCCGCAGTCGCAATTCCCCTCCCCGACCACCCTACAACAAAGGTTGATTCCCATCATTTCCGATTGGTCCCTGATCACTCTAACGACC
>JAFZFR010000057.1 GCA_017555805.1 Alistipes sp.
AGTTCCTCCACCTTCTTGCGGCTCAGGCAGTAGATGATACCACTCTTGCCCGCACGCTGCTTGATGAAGCGGATGATGTCGTGCTCGGTATTGTGCTTTGGTCGAATCTCATAGAAGAGGTTTGAGCGGTTGAACGATGAGCGGAACACCACCGCGTCGGTCATACCCAGGTTCTTCTGGATATCCATCTGCACCTTTGGTGTCGCCGTCGCCGTGAGGGCAATCAGCGGAGCCTGACCGATGTCATTGATGATAGGACGGATACGGCGGTACTCTGGGCGGAAGTCGTGACCCCACTCCGAGATACAGTGCGCCTCGTCGATGGCATAGAACGAAATCTTAATCTTACGCAGGAATGCCACATTATCCTCCTTCGTGAGTGACTCTGGTGCAAAATAGAGCAATTTAGTCTTACCCTCCAGCACATCGTTGCGTACCTGATTGATAGCCGTCTTGTTGAGTGATGAGTTCAGGAAGTGAGCGATGCCCGACTCGGTAGAGAATGTACGCATTGCATCCACCTGATTCTTCATCAGGGCGATAAGTGGGGAGATGATAATCGCCACACCATCCATCAACATCGCGGGCAACTGATAACACAACGATTTACCGCCACCTGTTGGCATCAGCACAAAGGTGTCGCGACCCGCCAAAAGATTGCGGATTACAGCCTCTTGGTTTCCCTTGAAGGATGTAAAACCAAAATATTCCTTCAGTTTTTCGTGTAAAATGGTGTTATCGTGCTCCATGGAGTCTAAAATATAAATGTATTCTACGCAGCAAAAGTGGTAAAAACTAAATTTGTCATTCAAAGATAAAACTTTTTTTGAAAAAAATCATAACTTTGTAAAAAATTTTTCAACGATTATGCGTCTATTCACGAGCGAACTGGTAAAAAAATATAAATCACGCACTGTCGTGAACCATGTCAGCATTGATGTCAAGCAGGGAGAGATTGTCGGACTGCTCGGTCCTAACGGTGCGGGCAAGACCACTACCTTCTATATGATAGTGGGTCTTATCAAGCCTAACGAGGGTCAGATTTTCCTCGAGAACGACGAGGGTCAGGTGAGCGAACTCACGAATATGCCCGTCTATCGCCGCGCCCAGATGGGTGTGGGCTACCTGGCGCAGGAGGCTTCGGTGTTCCGTCGCTTGAGCGTCGAGGACAACATCAAGGCCGTGCTGGAGATGACCTCATACAGCAAGGAGTATCAGCGTGAGCGCGTGGAGGCACTCATCGAGGAGTTCCGTCTGCAAAAGGTGAGAAAGAGTCTAGGTATCCAACTCTCGGGTGGTGAGCGTCGCCGTACCGAGATTGCCCGCGCGGTGGCTATCAACCCATCGTTCATCCTTCTCGACGAGCCATTCGCTGGTGTCGACCCTATCGCTGTGGAGGACATCCAGAGCATCGTGGCAACGCTTAAGAACAAGAACATCGGCGTAATCATCACCGACCACAATGTCGATGAGACTCTTGAGATTACCGACCGCACCTATCTGCTCTACGAGGGTAAAATCCTCAAGACAGGTACAGCCGAGGATTTGGCTAACGACGAGATGGTGAAGAAGGTCTATCTGGGTCAGAACTTCCAACTCCGCAACCGCAAGAGCGCCACTATGGAGCGCATCGAGGCAGAGCAGGCGGCAGCCCAGGCTGTTCGCGAGGCAGAGAAAGCCGCCGAGAATACTCCCGACCAGAGCGCCACAACCTCAAGCGAGGAATAACCAAGCAAACTACACTAAATACTAATATGGATAAAACCGTCTCCCGTGGTAGAGTAAATGGCGTCATTGCTCCCCCATCATCAAAAAGTTACGCCCAGCGAGCCATCGCCCTTGCGCTACTGGCCAATGGACGCACCATCCTGCGCAACATCGAGTTCTGCAAGGATACCCGCTCGGCACTCAAGTGCATCGAGGCATTAGGAGCAAAGGTGACTCTACTTGACGAAACGACCCTCTCAATCGACGGAGGTCTGAAGCCCACGACCGACACCCTTCTGGTTGGCGAGTCGGGTCTGGCTACTCGTCTTTTCACACCTATCGCATCACTCCACAACTCCCCCATCACCATTCAGGGCGAGGGCACACTGCTGCACCGACCTATGATGCTGATGATTGAGCCTCTGCGCCAGTTGGGCGTCAAGGTTCTGGACGGCGGAGGCTACCTCCCTATTCAGGTCGAGGGACCTATCCACGGCGGAGAGATTGAGGTGGACGGCAGTTTTTCGTCGCAGTTCATCACTGGCTTGCTGCTCTCGCTGCCTATGGCACAGGAGGAGACCACGCTGAAGGTCAAGGATGCCGTTTCCACTCCATATATAGATATGACCATCGACACCGCCAAGCGTTTCGGTGTTGAGATTATGCATAACGAGGGCGACTACACCGAGTTCTTCATCGAGGGTGGTCAGCAATATACGCCCGCCGACATCGCCATCGAGGGCGACTGGAGCGGCGCATCAACCATGCTCGTAGCAGGTGCTATCGCGGGCGAGGTAACGGTGAAAAACCTCTCTACCCTCTCGCATCAGGCCGACACAGCCATCTGCCGCGCCCTGGAGCGCGCTGGCGCAGGCATCATCATCGAGCAGGACTCAATCACCGTATCGAAGCGTGACCTCAAGGCATTCACCTTCGACGCGACACACTG
>JAFZFR010000058.1 GCA_017555805.1 Alistipes sp.
CCCACAGGGCACATCACAGGCGACTGAGAGACAAACTCTCCGCCGTTGACAATCGTAACCGTACCCACCTCATCATTGGCCTGACGTGTACGCAACTCCACCTGAGCCACCGCTGCAATCGAAGCCAAAGCCTCGCCTCGGAAACCAAAGGTCTGCAGACGATACACATCGTCGAAATCGCGAATCTTGCTGGTGGCGTGCCTATCGAATGCCATTCGGGCATCCATTGGCGACATACCGCAACCGTTATCTATAATCTGGATAAGCTCCAAACCTGCATTGCGGAAATTAACCGTCACGGATGTGGCTCCAGCATCAATGGAGTTCTCCATCATCTCCTTCACTACCGAAGATGGTGACTCCACGACCTCTCCTGCCGCAATCTGATTTGCGACAATCTCGGGCAAAAGACGTATCTTGTTCTCCATTGTTGCTAATGTTTGGTTTGTAGCTTACTGCATCGAGCAGAGCCTATTGGTCTACTCCTCGATGATTACTTCGTCACCCTCCTGATAGTCGTTGGGGACAATGACGATAGGCGCATATGGGTCAAACTCCTTGACCTCGCGCTCCTGCTGAGTTGTAGCGCTCTTCTGGCTGGTCGCAACCTCGAAAATCGAAGAGATGCGAGGCACTAAGTACCACACAAAGAGCAACAGAAGCAACACGACACCCATCGTTGCCCACGACTTCATTCTTACGCCACCCTTCTTCTCCTGCTGAGAACGGCGCAACTCGCGGGCTTCACGCTGGCTACGGATATACTTTCCAGGGGTGTACTCACCCTTATCGTCCAATCGTTCACCTCGAAGCTCGGCACGACGACGCTCTCGCTCCTCCTTCGCTGGATCGTAGTAGCGTGGAGTGTAGTTAAATTTATTAGCGTGACGCTTGTGTGGAGAGAAAAATCCCATAGCCAAATATTTTAATTGTTTACTAATCTATTCTATCTAAAGAAGTTGCGCATACGCTCGAAGATATTCTGCTTATCCACGCTCTCGGCGTTCTTGAAGTGTGGCTGCGCTGCGAGCTTCTCAACCAATTGGCGCTCCTCCTTGTTCAAGGTGTCGGGAATAGTGATATCTACAACGATAAGGATATCGCCACGACCATAACCATTAACATCGGGCAGACCCTTGCCACGCAGACGCAACACCTTGCCGGCGTGAGTACCTGGGGCAATCTTAATCTTCACACGGCTGTCGATTGTAGGAACCTCTACCTCACCGCCCAAGATACAAGTTGTAACAGGGAGATTCAAATTGTGAATCAAGTCGTTGCCATCACGCACCAACTCTGGGTTGTGCTCCTCCTCAATCATCACGAGCAAATCGCCATTCACACCACCGTTGCGGGCTGCATTACCCTTGCCCGATACTGTCACGGCCATACCCTCGCCAACACCTGCTGGGATGTTAATCTCGATAACCTCGTCGCCACGCATTACGCCCTCGCCCGAGCAGTTGTCACACTTAGCAGTGATAACCTTACCGCTACCATTACAAGTAGGACACACACCCTGGGTCTGCATACGACCGAAGAATGTGTTCTCAACACGAGTTACATAACCCGAGCCACCACAAGTCGAACAGCTTGTGTATGACGAAGAGTCCTTTGCACCCGAACCGCCACACTTATCGCACGCGATAGTCTTGTTAATCTTTAGCTTCTTGGTTGCACCGTTGGCAATCTCCGACAGGGTGAGCTTAACCTTCACTCTGATATCTGAGCCACGATTTACTCGGGCACCACCACCGCGAGACGAGAAACCGCCAAAGTGGCCACCAAAGATATCGCCAAACTGCGAGAAGATATCCTCCATAGAGAATCCTCCTCCAAAGCCACCACCGAAGCCGCCACCAGCAGCACCGCTCATACCTGCGTGACCAAACTGGTCGTAGCGAGCACGCTTCTCCTGGTTCGACAACACGTCGTAGGCCTCAGCAGCCTCCTTAAACTTCTCCTCAGCCTCCTTGTCGCCTGGGTTCTTGTCGGGGTGGTATTTAATAGCGGCCTTACGATAGGCCTTCTTTATCTCATCAGCATTAGCGTTGCGCTGAACGCCTAACACCTCATAGTAATCTCTCTTTTCTGACATCTGCTTCCTAAAATTTATTGCTTAAACTGTCCTGCAATTACTCACCGACAACAACCTTTGCGTAACGCAACACCTTGTCGCCCAACATATAACCACGCTGTACAACATCGATAATCAAGCCCTTCTTATCCTCGCCAGCAGCGAATCGAGCCACTGCCTCGTGGAAATCGGGGTTGAACTCCTTATCCTGAGCCTCAATCTCGGTTACATTCTTCTGACGCAAAGCCTCCTCGAACTTCTGCAACACCAGACGCTCGCCCTCACGCAATGCTGCGATATCGTCGCTCTTCTCTGATGCTGCAACAGCACGATACATATCGTCGAGAACCGACAACATCGACTTGATTACATCGGCACCACCACTGGCAACCAAATCCATCTTCTCACGCAATGTGCGCTTACGATAGTTATCGAACTCTGC
>JAFZFR010000059.1 GCA_017555805.1 Alistipes sp.
ACTATAAGCCTACCGCCGAGCGACACAGAAAATATTTAACTTAAATATATTAATAGTATGAAGAAAACAGTAATGATTGCTGCCGTAGCACTCGCTATGTGTGGTTGCGCTCCAAAGAGCGATAACCCACTCTTCAACGAGTTCACGGCTCCATTTGGAATTGCTCCTTTCTCGGAGATTACCATCGAGCACTACCGCGAGGGTATGCTCAAGGGTATGGATGAGCAGAAGGCGGAGATTGCCGCTATCGTAGCAAACCAGGATGCACCAACATTCGAGAACACCATCGAGGCGATGGATTGCAGCGGCGAGTTGCTTCGCAAGGTGCGTGGCACATTCTCTCCACTCTCAAGCAGTAACTCAACCGATGAGATGCGCGAGTTGGAGAAGGAACTCTCGCCACTCTTCTCATCTCACAGCGACGACATCTATATGAACGCTGACCTCTTTGCTCGCGTGAAGGCGGTCTATGAGCAGCGTGAGTCACTCGGTTTGAATGCCGAGCAGAGCAAGGTGCTGGAGAACATCTACAAGCGCTTCGTGAATAGCGGTGCAGAACTCAACGACGAGCAGAAGGCGAAGTTGCGCGAACTCAACAAGGAGCTCTCAATGTTGCAGCTCACATTCTCGCAGAACCTCCTCTATGAGACCAACAACACATTCGTGACCGTTGATAGCGTTGAGGAGCTCGCTGGCTTGCCAGAGGAGAACATCGCAGCCGCAGCGAAGATGGCAGAGCAGAATGGTCAGGCAGGCAAGTGGATGTTCAATATGCAGCGTCCAAGTTGCAACCCAGTGTTGCAGTACTGCGAGAACCGCGAGTTGCGCGAGAAGGTCTATAACGCCTACTACAACCGCGGTAATCAGGACAACGACCACGACAACAAGGCTATCTCTGCAAAGATTGTCGCTTTGCGCCTGGAGAAGGCTCGCCTGATGGGCTTCGAGAACTACGCGCAGATGGCTCTCGATGATCGTATGGCAAAGACTCCAGAGGCTGTCTATAACCTCTTGGAGCAGGTGTGGACTCCAGCAGTAAAGAAGGCACAGGAGGAGATTGAGGATATCCGCCGCGAGATTCGCAAGGAGGGCAAGAACTTCGAGCCTGCTGGCTGGGACTATATGTACTACCTCGACAAGGCAAAGAAGGCGAAGTATGCCGTTGATGAGCAGGAGATTCGCTCTTACCTCGAGATTAACAATGTTATGCAGGGCGTATTCTATGTGGCAAACAAACTCTATGGCTTGACATTCAAGGAGATTACCGCAGATGTTCCATCTTACGAACCATCGGCAAAGGCTTACGAGGTTATCGACCGCGACGGCAAGACATTGGCAATCTTCTATAGCGATAACTTCCCACGCGAGAGCAAGCGTGCGGGCGCGTGGTGCACATCGTTCCGTGGTCAGAGTTATGAGAACGGCGGGCGTGTGATTCCTATCGTTGTAAACTGCTGCAACAGCGCTGCTTCAACAGGCGACGGCCCAGCATTGCAGAGCATCGACAATGTGGAGACTATCTTCCATGAGTTCGGCCACGCATTGCATAGTTTTATGCGCGATGTTCAGTATAACGGCGCGGGCGGCGTGGAGCGCGACTTCGTGGAGTTGCCATCGCAGATTAACGAGCACTGGGCATTCCACCCAGAGGTGTTGGCAGTCTATGCAAAGCACTACAAGACCGGTGAGATTATCCCAATGGAGCTTGTTAAGAAGATTGAGGAGAGTTCAAAGTATGGTCAGGGCTTCGCTACTGTGGAGTACATCGCTGCTTCACTCAGCGATATGGACTTGCATGTCTTGACAGAGATCCCAGAAAACCTCAATGTGATGGATTTCGAGGCGGAGGGTCTTGCAAAGCGCGGCATCCCATCGCAGATTTTGCCACGCTATCGTATGACAAACTTCAGCCACACTATGGGCGGCGGTTACACTGCGGGCTATTATAGTTATATGTGGGCAGAGGTGTTGGATGCTGATGCGTTCGATGCGTTTGCCGAGACTGGCGACATCTTCAATCAGGAGGTTGCCACCAAGTTCCGCAACCACATCCTCACCCCAGGCGGTATCGACGATGGTATGACTATGTACAAAGCGTTCCGCGGTCGTGAGCCACAGATTGACGCTTTGTTGCGTAATCGCGGTATGAAATAATCGGGTTTCCCCGATGCACAAAGGTTGTCTAATCGCAGGGTTAGGCAACCTTTTTTGTGCGGAATTATCAATTATTTAACTATCTTTGTGAGAGCCGAGTGGCGAAAACGGATTATATTTGTGCCAAAATTTAGTTCAATGATGAGAAAGTTATTTTTCTGCACTCTGTTTTGTGTGGGTGTTTTGTCTGCGATGGCGCAGACTGCGAGCGAGCCAAAGGGTAAGGCGATAATCAATGTGTTTGGTAATTTCCACACGGGCTTTGGTGCGGAGAACGACGACAGAGGCTTTTCGATGGATAGAAGTTATTTCGGCTATCAATACACTATGGACGGCGGTCTGTCGTTCAAGGCGGTAATGGATGTCGGCAAGTCGGGTGATGTGGACGATTTGCAGCGTATCGCCTACATCAAGAACGCCCAGGTGAGTTGGACGCGTGACCGCCTGACCCTGCACGGAGGTTTGATTTCTACCACAAGTTTCAAGGTGCAGGAGGATTTCTGGGGCTACCGCTATATGAAGATGGTGTTGCAGGACTACTATAAGTTTGCAAGCAGTGCCGACCTCGGTCTGTCGGTGGCGTATAAGTTCGCCGATTGGGTGTCGGGCGATGCGATTGTGGTGAACGGTAACGGCTACAAGAAGTTGCAGGTGAACGATGGTCTGCTCTATGGTATGGGCTGGACTTTCAAGCCTGTGGATGGTTTTACGCTGCGTCTCTACGGCAGTTGGAACGAGGCCGATAAGGCGGGCGAGGATATATATGTATATGCTGCCTTTGCGGGATATAAGAACGATTACTTCTCGCTTGGTGTGGAGTATAACCTGATGCAGAACACAAATAATGTGGCGGATGCAGACCTCGCGGGTGTGTCGCTCTATACGACCGTAAAACTATCGAAGATGGTCAGCGCCTTTGCGCGTTACGATAACCTCTGGTCGAACGATGATTGGAACATTGCCAAGGATGAATCGACATATTTGGCTGGTGTAGAGATTCGCCCTTGTAAGTATGTCAAGATTTCCCCTAACTTTCGTTATTACGATTTGAAGAGTGATTTGCTAAAGGATAAGTATTATCTTTATATTTCTTGCTTCTTCGGATTCTAAAAATAAGAAAGGTCGCTCAAACGAGCGACCTGTTTTTTTACCAGGATTCGACCGACTTCAGTCGGAGCGGGCATACCTTAAAAGCGCAGCGCATAAATATCTTTTTATGCCCGCAACCTACTTTTACTCTAATCGTGGTATCGCGATTGTTGCTGTGCGAGATGGTTTGCGTAGCAAAAATTTTTTTGTTGTGATAGGGTAGAATGTTTACATTTATATCCTAACGCAACAAAAAAAGATTGGGCAAACAGGCCCAATCCATCTCGCAGTACAAACCCCCAACATCAAGACCAAACAAAAACAAAAATAGCAACCCAAATTGGATTGCTATTTCTTGTCGGGATACCAGGATTCGAACCTGGGATCCCCTGCTCCCAAAGCAGGTGCGCTAACCGGACTGCGC
>JAFZFR010000060.1 GCA_017555805.1 Alistipes sp.
CGACAATCAATCCGTCAGCCTATACAACTGAAGAAAAGCAGAGGAATGAAATTGTAATGGTAATGGCGACCGTATCAAGTGGTCGCCATTATTGTTACAGTTATTTGTCCTTATTGTAATGCTTGTGAAGCGTAAAATCAAAGCGTAAACCTCCATTCGGGCGATTTGTGACGGTGATGGTGCCGCCGTGGAATTGGACTGCGTGCTTGACAATTGCAAGGCCAAGACCCGTGCCACCCATTCGGCGGGAGCGACCCTTGTCGATGCGGTAGAAACGCTCGAATAGTCGAGGTAGCTGTATCTCCTCAACGCCACAGCCATCATCCTCAAAGCGAATCCTACACATCTTATCGTCATTCTCGACGAGCGAGATATAGATGTTCTTACCACCAGAGTAGTCAATGGTATTCTCCGTAAGGTTGCGGAAGATAGAACCAATAAGTGATAGGTTGCCCTCAACAATGACCTCATCTGGGAAATCGGTATGCAGCGTAAATCGCTCCTCTTCGGGCATTATCTCCAACTCGTCGGCTATCTCGTCGATTATGTGGTTGATATTTACCGACTCTTTACCTATCAACTGACTACCATCCTCCATACGGGTAATAAGCGAGACATCGCCCAATAGTCGGCGTAGGCGTTCGTTATTGGTGTAGCAACGCTCGATAAGTTCCTGGCGTTTCTCCTCACTAAGGTTGATGCCCGACAGCAGTGTCTCCAAGCATACCTGAATAGAAGCCACAGGGGTTTTCAGCTCGTGGTTTATGTTGTTTGTAAGCTGTCGTTTGATGCGTATCTTCTCCTGCTCCTCACGCATTGCTGCCTCGTGCGCAATATCTCGGTCTTTGATGGTCTGTTGCCACTGGGCGTATAGTTGCACAATATGGTTGGATATAGAGCCGAGTTCGTCATTTGGGAATGGCTCTGCCTCGTTGAACGACTCGCCCCTCTTTGCCTTTGCCGCAAAGCGATTAAGGCGTTCGATGGTTTTTCCCAAGCGTCGGGTAGCGAAATATGCGAGGATGCTAACCGTAAGGCTAATAGCGAGCATCACACCGAGATAGTCCCATTCGGCCTTCAACAACTCACGCAACGACGCAGAGTATGGAATAGCCGTACGAACAACAACCCTGTCGCCCCGTGTTGCGGAGTAGAAATACTCCCTGCCATCGCTCGATGATTGTCTGCCAATATGGTAGCCTGAGCCCTTCTTTAATGCCTCAGCGACCTCGGGGCGATGACGATGGTTGTCGAGTGAGTCGAGCGACAACATATTGTCATAGACCACAGCGCCCGACAACGTGATAATCGATATGCGCAAGTCATCAAACGGCTTCTCGTAGCTACCGATAAACTCCTCGTAGGATACACCATCCTCTACCGCATCGAGCAGGAGTCTATTGTAGAGTTGCAGCTCGGCACTTAGAAACTCCGATTTGTATTGCTTCTCTCTGAGATACTGAAAACCAATGGAGCATAAGATGATGGTCCACGAAAAGGCAAGCAACAACACAAAGAGTCGCTTGTGGTAGGATAGTTTAGTCACGGAAACCATAGCCAAAACCTGAACGCGTTACAATGTAAGAGCCGTATTCACCAATCTTTGAGCGCAAGCGGGTGATATTCACATCAATCGTACGACCCAATACCACCACCTCGTCACTCCACACCTTGTTAAGAATCTGCTCACGAGAGAGTATCTTACCACGATGCGAAAGAAGGTATGCCAAGAGTTCAAACTCCTTGCGGGCGAGCTTCACCTCAACGCCATCCACCGTGCAACGCTTAAACTCCAGGTCAAGTTTCAACCCCTCAACCTCCAAGGTGCAAGGCTTCTCGGTCTGCACGGTTTGCCCCTTCGTTCCCGCTGTGCGACGCAAGACGCTCTTAACTCGCGCCACCACATTGCGGATGGTGTAGGGCTTCATAATATAGTCATCGGCTCCGAGGTTGAGTCCCATAACCATATCATCCTCTGTATCTCGTGCGGTGCAGAAGATAATAGGTATACCTGCCGTAGTGACATCTGCCTTGAGCATCTTTGCCATTTTGATACCGCTAATCTCACCCATCATGATGTCGAGCAGGATGAGCGAGTAACTCCTCAGGTCGAGGGTCAAAGCCTCCTCGGCACTAAAAGCGACATCCACATCATAGCCCTCGTTCTCAAGGTTTAGTTGCAGGACCTCACACAGGGTCTCCTCGTCGTCCACTATCAATATGCGTTCAGCTGCCATAGATACCTTATTTAAATATGATGGTGCAAAATTACAGAGAATTATCAAGTCTAAATCACTGATAATCGAGATTTAACAAAAATGTAACATTTTCCCTGGTCGGGGACTTTTAACCAAAGCCTAATTTTTTTGAAACATTTTTGAAATCTATTCCCGATACTTTTGCGGTGTGAAAAAATAAGAAACAGACAATTAACCAAACACATTATTTAATATGAAGAAAATTGCAATCTTGGCAGGACTTTTAACCTGCATCGGTATCAACGCACAGGCACAGGATACCAAAACCGTAGAGCCTAAGGGTAAGGCTATCGTTCAGGTCTTTGGAAATTTCCACGCTGGTTTTGGCGAGCAGAACGACGACATGGGCTTTGAGCTCGACCGTAGCTACCTCGGTTATGAGTATAAACTCGAAGAGGGTCTTACGGTGAAGGGTGTGATGGATATCGGCCAGTCGAAGAGCGTGGATGACTACCACCGCATCGCCTACATCAAGAACGCAATGGTGTCGTGGAAGAAGGGCAACTTCACCCTGAACGGTGGTCTTATCTCCACCACGCAGTTTAACTTCCAGGAGAAGTTCTGGGGCTACCGCTACATTATGAAGTCGTTCCAGGACCAGTACAAATTCGGTAGCAGCGCCGACCTCGGTATCTCGGTGGCTTATAAGTTTACCAATTGGATTTCGGCCGATGCTATCATCGTGAATGGCGAGGGATATAAGAAGATTCAGAAGAACGACGGTCTTAACTATGGTCTCGGCGTGACGCTTACCCCTGTTAAGGGCTTCCAGATTCGCCTGTATGGTGGCTTGAATGAGAGCGCCGATGACGACAAGAAAAACACCGTAAATCTGGCCACCTTCGTGGGTTACAAAAACGACCACTTCACCATCGGTGCCGAGTATAACATGATGCAAAACGCTTCGTTCACCGAAGACAACGACCAGTCGGGTTACTCGATTTTCGGTTCGGTGAAGGTGGCAAAGTATGCAGAGCTCTACGCTCGCTTCGACGACCTGTACTCGAAGAACGACTGGAACATTAAGAAGGATGAACAGGCAGCAATCCTCGGTGCACAGTTCAAGTTGGGCAAGTATGTGAAGATTGCCCCGAACCTCCGCATGACGATGCCTAAGGCAGATGGCGCAAAGAACGCCTACTCAGCATACATCAACTGCTACTTCGGCTTCTAATAACACAAGTCTAACAAATTAAAACATAGAGATATATGAAAAAGATGTTTAAGTCGGCAATGATGTTGGGCGTAGCCCTTGCAATGGTTGCTTGTGGCGGTAATGCAAACAATGGTAGCCGTGAGGCACAAGAGCTTTCTGGTGCGGGTGCGACATTCCCTCTTCCCTTCTACAATGTGGTCTTCGAGAAGTTTGCCGAGGTAAATGGTGATGTGGTTGCGTATGGTGGTATTGGCTCTGGTGGCGGTGTTCGCAACTTGCGTGATAAGATTGTGGATTTCGCTGGTAGCGATGCCTTCCTCTCGGATAAGGAGATGGCAGAGATGGCTCCCGTGGTACACATCCCAACTTGTATGGGTGCAGTAGTGTTGGCTTACAACCTCGACGGTGTTAAGGAACTCAAACTATCGGGAGAGATTATTGCCGACATCTTCGCTGGTAACATCAAGATGTGGAACGATGAGCGTCTGGTAGCTTTGAACCCTGGCGTAGAACTCCCCTCGGAGGCTATCATCCCCGTATTCCGCTCCGACGGCTCGGGTACAACCTTCGTCTTCACCGACTACCTTACAAAGGTTAGCCCTATGTGGAAGGAGAAGTTCGGTGCTGGCAAGTCGGTAAACTTCCCTGCGGGTCAGGCAGCAAAAGGTAACCCTGGTGTTGCGGGCGTAATCAAGCAGACAAAGAACTCTATCGGTTATGTAGGTTCGGAGTATGCCTTTGCACAAAAGATTGCATACGCAAAGATTCAGAACCAGCGTGGTGAGATTGTAGAGCCTACTGCCGCTTCTATCTCGGCTGCCGCTTCGGGCGAGATTCCTGCCGACACGCGTTGCTCGATTACCAACTCGGATGCCGCAGGTGCATATCCCATCTCGACCTTCACCTGGATGATTATCTACAAGGAGCAGAACTACTC
>JAFZFR010000061.1 GCA_017555805.1 Alistipes sp.
AATTTTGAATTCCCACCATCCGCACAACTCCCAATGCCACCAGCGCACACACACCACCTGTCACCGCACCCAGCGCGATATCCATCGGGACATGGTAGGCAAGGTAGATGCGCGAGTAGCATACCACTATCGCCACCGCCACCATCAAGAGAGTCATCCAGCGGCGCTTGATGAAGATGGATGCCAGCACCGCCAGCGCCACATTCGTAGCCGCGTGAGCCGATACCGTGCCGTAGAGTCCGCCCACCTTTATGGAGTGAATCATACCATCCAACTCGGGCGTGTGCATAGGTCGCAGACGCGCGGGGAAGTCGGGCAGTAGGTTTTTCAGCAGACCCGTATGTTTGAATATGCCCGCCACCATATCCGCTCCACCGAGGGCAATTGCCACCGCCACCACAAAGAGCGCCAGACCCTTCCAGCCCCCTCTGCGCCACACAAGCCAGAAGATGAGGATGTAGAGCCACGCCCACGCCGCGGGGGTGGATGCCAGCAACATCAGCCTATCGACAACAGCGCCGCCGTCGAAGTTGAGCCACAGGAAGAGGTTATGGTCGAAGGTGTACATATTACTTCATCAAAATCACAACATAAGCCACATAGGCAGTAAAGAACAACACGCCCTCCACACGGGTGATGCGTCGCTTGCCAACCATAAGTGCCGAGAGCAGCAGCAACACCGCCGAGCCCACGACCATACCCAGGTCGAGTTGTGTGATTGTGCCCATCGTGAGTGGCTTGATAGATGCGCTCGCACCGAGGATAAGCAAAATGTTGGCCACATTCGAGCCGATGATGTTACCCAGCGCCAACGAAGGCTTCTTGTTGATGATAGCCGAGAGGCTCGATGCCAACTCTGGGAGTGATGTACCCGCCGCCACGATGGTGATTGCGATGATTGACTCGCTCACACCCCACGCGCGTGCAATCGCCGTAGCCGACTCCAAGCACATATTTCCGCCGTAGATAAGACCCGCCAGACCGATGACGATGAAGATAATAATCTTACCCCAGCCCATCTGTGGCTCGCCACTCTCCGCCTGCGCGTCGCTATCCTTCTTACCCGAGCGGATAGAGTAGATGATGGTTGCGATGTAGAGCACAAAGAGGATGATACCCTCCACGCGGTTGATAGTATTGACATCCGAGATGCCGAACAGGCGGTCAGCCGTAGCAATCCACAACAGCAACGACACTCCCACACAGATAGGGATGTCGCGGCGCACATTCTCCTTCGAGATAATCACTGGCTGCACCAAGGCGCAGATACCCAGGATGACCAGCGTGTTGAAGATGTTTGAGCCCGTCACATTACCAATCGCCATCGAAGAACTACCTTTCAGGGCAGAAATCATACTTACGGTAAGTTCAGGCATGGATGTTCCCACCGCCATCACCGTCAGACCGATGATGAACTCGGGTACACGGAAGCGCGCAGCCATACCCACGCAGCCTCGCGTAAGCAGGTCGGCACAGAATGTCAGTAGCGCCAGACCGATGATTAAAAGAATATAATCCATTGTAAAAATTTAATTTTTTCATTCCTTGTTATCTTTGGAGGCAGGGGGGTGACGCGCAAAGCGCGTTACGCCTCCAAAGATATTATGCCAAAGGCATAATCTTTATTTTTTACTCGTCCTCCAACTCGGGTTCGATAATCTCCTGCTCGGGGCGGATGATGAACTCGGTGATGTCGAACTCGCGGTTCTGGGTGATAGCCTTTGGGAATACGGTGCGGAAGCGCCACAACTCGATGATTGCCTCCTCCTTTGTGAGGTAGCGACCCGCCGACACATAGAACGAAGGGCTCTGGTAGTACATCTCTACCTTGGTGTCGGGGAATGTCTCCTCGAATGTCTCCTTCGCCTTGTTGGCGTTCTCGCGTGCCGTCTGGCTGTTGTCCGAGAGGATGAGGATGGTGTAGCCGTTCACCTTGGTGCGTGCTGGTCGCTGCTCCACCGAGCGCACGGTCTGCATCACATCGGCCTGCTCGGTCACCGTCACAGGGTTGGCGCCCGACGCCAGTCGGTTCTTCATCGCCGAGATGTTCTGCGCTGAGGTTGCAAACGATGTCGCAAGCGCAATAATCGCCATTAAAATAACTCTTTTCATAATCTTATTTTTCATCTTTTATATTTTCATCTATCGCCTTCCACAACTCCTCAAGCAACCTCTCGGCGAGCATCTCGCGCAGAGAGGCGGGGTTGATGGTTATCTTCTTGCTGCCGACGCCACGACGCACCTTCACCTCGCCATCGAGCGTGATGAGTGCCCCTCGATGCTCCTTGAGAGCCTTCTTCAGGGCAGCTGTGCGTGAGTTGTGGGCAATGGTTATGTCGATGGGCAGGAGCACCTCGTTCTCGCCTCGCTTGATGTGGAGCGGTTCGGCCAGCGTGAGCGCCACCGAGCGGCGGGCGCCTATGCCCACACGCAGACGCGCCTCGCGCACCGTAAAGCGCTTGCTCTTGTTCCTGAACTCCACCTTGAGAGCGAGTTGCTGTGGCAGACCCTCGCTCACTACATCCACCACCTCAAAGTTGGTGATATCCATCTCGCCGATGTCATCTGCCTGGCGCGTTGAGGCACACGACGAGAGCATCAGTGTGAGTGCTATGATAAGTGTTCTAATCATCTCTTTCGTGCTATATAGATTTGTGCAATACCGCAACTCTGACTGCGACGGCGACACTCCTCGAAGCCGACGCTCTGGAGCAGGTCGATGAACTTGTCGGGCGCAGGGAACTCCACGATTGAGTCGGGCAGGTAGTCATACGCCTTCTGGTCCTTTGAGAGCATACCGCCCACAGGCTTCATAATGTGGTTCGAGTAGAACTCATACAACTTACGCACGATGGGGTTGCTTGGTGTCGAGAACTCAAGGATGACGATGTGTCCACCGCTACGCAGCGAGCGCCAAATCTCGCGCAGACCCTGCTCAAGGTTGCCGAAGTTACGCACGCCGAAGGCTACGGTCACCACATCCAGCAAGCCATCCGCTACATCCAACTGCTCGGCGTCGCCCTGATAGAGTGCGATGTGGTCGTCCAGACCCTGACGGCGCACCTTCTCTGCCGCTACTGCGAGCATCTTTTCCGACAAATCGACACCCATAATGCGTGCCTCGGGGATGCGCTTCGCCATCTTTATGGCGAGGTCGCCCGTACCCGTTGCGAGGTCCATTATGCGGAGTGGTTTCAGTCGGCGCACAAGCCTTACCACTCGTCGGCGCCACATCTTGTCAATCGAGAACGAGAGGATGTGGTTCAACTTGTCGTAGGTGGGGGCGATGTTGTCGAACATATCGCGCACCTCTTCCTTCTTGCTTTTGGTTGTGTTGTATGGTTTCATCTCCAAATGATTTACAGTTTATACTTCAGCGACTCCTCGCACTTGATGCGTGCCACCATCATCGAGGGGAGCACCATCACCGCTACGGTGGTTGCGAGCGTCGCAATGTTGAGCAGTGCCCACCATCCCAGGCCGATGCTTACGGGCAACTCCGAGAGCATATACCCCTCGGGGTCGAGTTTTACGGGGTGCCACACAGCCTGCACCGCCACCAGTGCCAATCCTATGGCGTTCCCCCACGCCGCGCCCCTTGCAAAGAGCAGGGCGGCACGATAGAGGAATATGCGGGCGATAGCCTTGTTACGCATACCCTGCGCCTTCAGCACGCCAATCATACCGATGCGGTCGAATACCATAATGAGCATCGCCGCCGCCATATTGAAGAGCAGCACCACCATCATAATGATGAGTATCGCCTGTGCAATTACGGTGTGAGCCTTGAGCCAGTCAAAGACTACGGGGTAGCGCTCCTCGATGGTTGTCGCCAGGGAGTTCATCAGTGGGTTGTCATCGGGCAACTCCGCTATATGGTCGTTTATCAGGCTCGCCACACGCTCGGCATCCTCACTGCGGCGCAACATCACATCGTAGCCCTTAATCATCTCGTCGCCCCAGCCCGCCAGACGGCGCACATCGCGTATGTCGGCGAGTGCCATCGAGCGGTCCATCTCCTCCATTCCCGTTGAGTAGATGCCCGCCACGCGGAAACTGTCGCGTCGGGGCGATGTTCCGCTGTCGAGGTAGAGCAGTTCGAGTTTGTCGCCCACCTCCACCTCAAGGCTTCGCGCTGTGGATTGCGAGATGAGGAGTTGCTTCGAGCGGTTTTCTGACTCGCGGTCGGGTAGTGCGCCCTGCTCGAGGTGATTCTCCCACCATTCGGTGTCGCACTCGGCGCCTATGCCCTTGATTTGCAGTCCCACGACCTTGTCGCCGCTTTTAATCATACACCCTACGGCGGCATACTCCGCTACGCTGGCGACCTCCTTGCACTCTGCTATCCAGTGCTTTACATCATCGTCTGCCACCACAGGCTCTGCCTCACTGCGACCCAGGCCCGACACATCGAACAGCACGATGTCGGATGCAAAGCCACGAAAGTCGGATGAAATCTGTCGCCTGAAACCAGTGAATACCGCCAGCGTGATAATCATCACCGCCAGCGCCAACGCCACCGTCATCGTGGCGATACGCATCATCACCACGCCGCGCGACCCTCCATCGGCACGCGCCGTGCGTTGGGCAAGCATATATTCCAAGCGTTTCATCCTTATCTCTCTGTTTCTACGCCACTTATCTCCGCCTCGTCGGGCGAAGTTAAAGTGAAGTGTTGATTTTAATCAAAATCAGCACAAAGTTAGGTAAAATTTTCTTACTTTTGCATAATAAATGGTACGGAGGTTACCTTTTTAGGTCATTTCTCCGCCTGGGCATACATTTTCGGCATCGGCGGGCGTTATGATGGAAAGGTTAATTTACAATTAAAACGAACTGTTATGTTAGATTTATTGCAGGTAGCGCAAGATTATTATGGCTATGGCGTGCAGTCGGGTACGATGGGTATCTCGCAGGGTGGCTCGCTGATATTGATGGGTGTGATTGGTGTGCTGGGCTGGATTGTTCAGGCTCGCCTCCAGTCGGTCTTTGCGAAGTATTCGCAGGTGGCATTCCCAGGTATGCTGACGGGTGCAGAGGTTGCGGCGAAGATGCTGCGCGACAATAATGTCCACAATGTGAAGATTACCCATGTCGCGGGACAACTTACCGACCACTTCAACCCCGCAACGATGACCGTCAATTTGAGCGACAGCGTCTATTCGTCGCGCAGTATCGCGGCGGCTGCGGTGGCTTGCCACGAGTGCGGTCACGCCATTCAGCACGCGCAGGGCTATGCTCCGCTGGTGATGCGCTCGGCGCTGGTGCCAGTGGTTAATTTCTCATCGAAGATGGCTACCTGGGTAATCATCGCGGGTATTGGTCTTATGGCGGCTGGTCTGGGCACTACGGTGTGCTGGATTGGTATCGCGCTGATTGCGATGTCGGCTTTCTTCTCTATCGTGACGCTCCCCGTAGAGTATAACGCATCAAACCGCGCGCTGGCTTGGCTGGAGTCGAGCCGTACGCTTCAGGGTGTGCAACTCCAGCAGGCGAAGGAGTCGTTGCGCTGGGCGGCACGCACCTATCTGGTGGCGGCATTGAGTGCCATCGCCACAGTACTCTATTATGTAGCAATGATTTCTCGCAGAAATGACTAATTCGGGTAAAGATTACGCTGTGCGTGGATGGTTGGTGTTGGCGGCTACACTGGTGGTGTTGGTCGTCGTGAGTTTCGTGCCCCCTATCGAGGCGGGCGCTATCTCGTTGCGTCGTGCCAGCGTGATTTCCGACCTGATAAACCTTGATAAAACCGCCGATGGCGAACTTCTCGCCGAGGAGCAACCCGAAATCAATGTCGAGGAGTTTGAGGTTGATTTAGAGGAGGTTGCAGCGCAGGTGAAGCAGACCACAGCGCAGGCTTCACCTATGGGTGAGGCGACCTCGGCATCGTGGGAGGGCATCTTCGAGGAGCAGCCCTCGGGTGGCGAGGAGTTGGTGGCCGAGGGTGACAATGCCCCCTCGTTGGATGAGTTGCCACAAGCCGATTTCTCGGAGATTTTGCCTGACGAGTCGCTTATCACACGCATCGAAAGTTTCGCCCAGGGCGAGGAGACTCCGCTCGACCGCCTGTATGATAAACTGCTGGCGGGCAAGGAGCAGGTGCGAGTGGCATTTATGGGCGATTCATTCGTTGAGGGCGACATCCTGACGGCCGACCTTCGCGAGTTACTGCAAGATACATTCTCGGGCGGTGGCGTAGGCTATGCCCCTGTGGCTTCGCCCTTTACGGGCTTTAGGCAGACCATCAAGACCACCTCGAAGGGGTGGACCTCATACAACATTATGCAACGCAAGTCAGCCCCCGAGCCATACTCGGACGACTTCTTCGTCTCGGGCTGGGTAGCAAAGGCGAGCGAGGGTGCTTCGACACGATGGGAGATGACCCAGAAGCGCCGTCACGCCGACGAGTGCCGCCGAGCAAGATTGCTCTTCATCTGTCGCGAGGATGCGAAGGTGAGCGTGCGCCTTGACGATGGCGAGGAGCGCACATTTTCGTTCGTGGCGGGCGAGGAGGTACGACAGATTGTCATCGAGAGCGAGCGCATCAACTCTCTGGAGATGAAGGTGTTGAGCGGTGCTGCGGGCTTTACTGGCATCGGCGCCGAGTTCGACGATGTGAAGGGCGTGGCGGTGGATAACCTCTCGGTGCGTAGCAACAACGGACAGGCTATGTTCTGGAGCAACGCGGCGGTGAACGCGCAGATCAACACTATGCGACCCTACGACCTTGTGGTGTTGCAGTATGGATTGAATATTATGCAGGCCGAGCGCCACAACTACTCGCTCTATGCCGAGCAGGTGGAGAAGATGGTGCAGTATGTCCAGAGTTGCTTCCCTGGGGCGGCGGTGATTGTGATGGGCGTGAGCGACCGTTCGCAGAAGAACGAGTCGGGTATCGTGCCGATGACGGCGGCGAAGGATTTGACCCGCTGGCAGCGCACCGCGGCAGAGAAGTGCGGCGTGGCATTCTGGGATACCTACTCTGCGATGCAGCAGTTGGGCGGTATGTCCACATTCGTTGCCAACGGTTGGGCGGGCAAGGACTACACCCACATCAACTACGCTGGCGGAGCGCGCATCGCGCGTGAACTCTACTATGCCCTGCTGAAGGGTGCCGAGGAGTATTGCGCGTCGGTACACGAGCGCATCGAGCGCACACAGCCTCTGCTGACCAAGCCTATCGAGATTGAGCCCATAAACAAGATGAGCGTCGAGGGCGTTGAGGAGGTGCTCAAGGTCGAGGTGGAGGGCATCCAGGATGATGCCGAAGATGACCTCGGCGGCGAGGATGATATTTTATAGAACAGACGATGAATCAACAACTTACAGAGATACTTTCACGCATAGAAGAGTTGCTTCGCTACGACAGCACGGCTCCGCTGATTTTCAACAGCGGGCTTTTTCTGTTTTTATTCGTGGCGTTCCTCGCGCTCTACATTCTCTTGCGCCGCACCACCACGCTCCGCATCCTTTATGTGGTGGCGTTCTCTCTGTTTTTCTACTATAAGTCGAGCGGAATCTACTTCCTGCTGCTGGTCTTTGCGGCGGTGAGCGACTACCTGATTTCCCACGCTATAGCCCGTACGGATGACACCCGCACGAAAAAACGCTGGGTAGCGGCATCGGTTGCCATCAACCTCGGTATGCTCGGCTACTTCAAGTACACCAACTTCTTCGTCGAGATTGCCAACAGCATCGTGGGCGCGGGATTTTTGGATTTTCAGAATATCTTTCTCCCCGTCGGCATCTCGTTCTTTGTCTTCCAGTCGATGAGTTACACCATTGATGTCTATCGCGGTGCGATTAAGCCTCTGGACAGGTGGATTGACTACATCTTCTACCTCTCGTTCTTCCCGCAGTTGGTGGCAGGCCCTATCGTGCGAGCCAAGGATTTTATCCCCCAGATACGCAAGCCCGTCGAGGTGACACAGCGAATGTTTGGTATGGCTATCGGCTTGATAATCATCGGTTTGATTAAGAAGGTGATAATATCGGATTACATCTCGCTCAACTTCGTCGATCGCATCTTCGATGAGCCAGGCCTGTACTCTGGCTTCGAGTGCCTGATGGGAATCTATGGCTACGCCTTGCAGATTTACTGCGACTTTTCGGGCTACTCGGATATGGCTATCGGTATCGCCCTCTTGCTGGGTTTCCGCTTCCCAAAGAACTTCGACGCACCATATAAGTCGGCGACCATCACCGAGTTCTGGCGCAGATGGCACATCTCGCTCTCGAGTTGGTTGCGCGACTACCTCTACATCTCGCTCGGCGGTAACCGCAAGGGCAAGTTGAGGACCTATCTCAACCTGCTGCTGACGATGGTGCTGGGTGGTTTGTGGCACGGCGCGGCGGTGAGGTTTGTGCTGTGGGGCGCGCTTCACGGCGTGGCGCTGGCGGTGCATAAGATGTGGATGGCTATCATCCCGTGGGCGAAGCCAAAGGGCGAGGATATGAACCCCGTGGTGCGACTTTTCGGATGGTTCATCACCTTTAATGTGGTCTGTCTGGGCTGGTTGTTGTTCCGCGCCGAGGATATGCAGACCGTGCAGTTGATGCTCCACCAGATTGCCTACAACTTCAACCCTGCAATCATCCCGCAGGTGGTCGAGGGCTACAAGGCGGTGATGGGCTTGATTGTGCTTGGCTATGTGATGCACTTCATCCCAAAGAAGATTGACGAGGATATGATGGCGAAGGTGGGCAGCGCGGGCTTCTGGTGGCAGGTGGCTCTGCTGGCCGTTACGGCGTGGTGCGTGATGCAGGTCAAGTCGAGCGACATCCAGCCATTTATCTATTTCCAGTTCTAACCGCTGTTTTGAAATAAAATAGTTATATTTGCAATAAATATCACACAAATGGAAGCAAACTACATTCGCGAAGAGCGTTACGACGCCGAGCGCATCGAGAAATTAGCATATCACTATCGTGAAATCCTCTCTCTGCTGGGCGAGGACCCCGAGCGTGAGGGGCTTATCAAGACCCCACAGCGTGTGGCGAAGGCTATGTCGTTCGTGACAAAGGGCTACGCGCAGGACCCAATCGAGATTATCAACTCCGCCATCTTCAAGGAGGAGTATCAGCAGATGGTGCTGGTGAAGGACATCGAACTCTTCTCAATGTGCGAGCACCATATGATGCCATTTGTGGGTAAGGCGCATGTGGCATACATCCCTAATGGCCGCATCACTGGTCTCTCGAAGATTGCCCGCGTGGTGGAGTGCTTTGCGCGCCGCCTTCAGGTGCAGGAGCGTCTGACGGTGCAGATTCGTGACTGCATCCAGCAGGCTTTGGACCCTATCGGCGTGGCTGTGGTTATCGAGGCGAGCCATATGTGTATGCAGATGCGTGGCGTCGAGAAACTCGGCTCTTCGACCACAACATCAGCCTTTACGGGCATCTTCCTTAAGGACACCCGCACCCGCGAGGAGTTCCTTACCCTGATTAGCAACAAATACAGATAAGATATGAAAAAGATTCTTCTTCTTGCAGCGTGTGCAATCGTAGCATTGTGCGCTGCGTCGTGTGGCAAGCAGGCGACTGCCGAAATCAAGGTTATCTCTTATAATGTTCGTTGCAGCGGCGGCGATGGCGAGAACCATTGGGACAAGCGCAAGCACGCATCGCTGAATATGATTCACGACGAGAAGCCAACAATCTTTGGCTTGCAGGAGGCTAACCCCGACCAGATGCAGTATTTGGTAGAGAACCTCCCAGAGTATGGCTACATCGGCGTAGGTCGCGAGGATGGCGTTGCGGCGGGCGAACATATGGCAATCTTCTACCTCAAGGAGGCGGTTGAGTTGCTCGACGGCGGCACATTCTGGCTCTCGGAGACCCCTGACCAGCCATCGAAGGGCTGGGATGCGGCGTGCAAGCGTACCTGCACCTGGTCGAAGATGCGTATGAAGAGCACAGGCAAGGAGTTTGCATATCTCAACACTCACCTCGACCATGTGGGCAAGGTGGCGCAGCGCGAGGGCTTGGCTCTTATCGTGAAGCGTGCCGAGGAGATTGTACCACAGGGTATGCCAGCATTCGTGACGGCTGACTTCAACGCCCTCACCTCTGACCCTATCTTCGAGCCATTGAAGGCCGATATGCTCGACGCGCGCGAGGTAGCGCCCGAGACTGACCACCGCGGCACCTACAACGGCTGGAACGCGGCGAACACCAGCAACCCAGGTTGTGTCATCGACCACATCTTCTTCCGTGGTGCCGAGGCGCACTCGTTCAAGGTGTTGTGCGACAAGAACTACGGCGCACCTTACATCTCTGACCACTACCCAGTGGTGATGGAGGCGACCTTCTAAAATTCAAAATTTAGAATTCAAAATTCAAAATTGTGAGATTTAAAATCTCATTTGAAAGAATAATGCAGGAAAAAGTAAAATCATCATTGAGGGGTATCATTCACCCCGAGACTCAACAGAATATCGTCGATAGCGGCGTTGTGGAGCAGGTGACTGCGCGTGAGGATAAAATCACCGTGGTGTTGTGCTTCCCCAAGAGCCGCGACCCATTTGCTGTGCGCATCAAGTCGCTCGTGGAGCAGACTCTCAAGGAACAGTTCCCTGCGGCGGCGGAGAGCATCACCGTCGTGATTAAGGAGGGGACTCCCCGCGCACCACAGCCAAAGCGCGAGAGCACAACCGTTAAGGTGGGCAAGATTATCGCCGTAGCCTCGGGCAAGGGAGGTGTCGGCAAATCTACCGTTACGGCTAACCTGGCGCTCACGCTCCGCAATATGGGCTTCCGCGTGGGTGTGCTGGATGCCGATATCTATGGTCCTTCGCAGCCCAGGATGTTCAACCGCGAGGGTTATCTGCCCGATGCAGTGCAGGAGGATGGTCAGGACTATATCGTGCCAGCGGTGAGTATGGATATTGAGTTGATGTCAATCGGCTTCTTCATCCAGCCCAACGATGCGCTGATGTGGCGTGGCGCTATGGCGACCAGCGCGCTGAAGCAGTTGCTGCACCAGACTATGTGGGGCGGCTTGGATTTCTTGTTGATTGATATGCCTCCAGGCACTGGCGATATACACCTTACGATGATTTCCGAGATTAAGTTGGATGGCGCAGTCATCGTATCGACCCCACAGCAGATTGCCGTTGCGGATGTTGTGCGTGGCGTGGAGATGTTCCGCCACGAGCAGGTGAATGTGCCAGTGTTGGGTATTGTTGAGAATATGGCGTGGTTTACCCCAAAGGAGTTGCCCGACAACAAGTATTACATCTTCGGCAAGGGCGGCGCACGCGGCTATGCCGAGCAGGTGGGCGTACCATTCCTGGGCGAGATTCCTATCGTGCAGTCCATTATGGAGGGCGCCGAGAACGGAACACCTTCAGTGGGCATTGACGAGGATGTTGAGCGCTATTACCGAGAGATAGCGCAGAAGATAGTCGCTTCGGTCTAACGCAATACCACATATAAAAATGTAAGGGGCTGTCTTGGACAGTCCCTTATTTCTTATTTACATATAAAAAGATCGGGGCTGCCATTGGGATGTGGCAGCCCCTGTTGTGTAAATTGAGGGATTAGGGCAGAACGCCCGAAAGAGTAGTCTTATTCCTTGATGCGTGTCCAGTAGAGCGTAACGCCCACACCGAGGATTGTGCCGCGCAACTTGAGTTTGTCTGGTGTCTCAAACTCCGCAGTCGCATTCACCTTCAAACCCTTTGTTGGGTCGTAGATCTTTGCGCCGCCCCAGTTCTTCTCCGCCGCGTTGTGCTTCAAACCTCTCACCAAAGTGATCTGGTCAACTGGTACATTACGCAACGCCTTGTCTGGGTTCTTCACATCCTTACGCTTTGTCTTACCATCAGCCTCGTATGGGTTCTCCACCCAGAATACCTTTGCGTCGTACGAGCCGTCTGCATTCTTTGTGATACGCACCTTGCTCTTGCTGCCGCCGCGGTCTGTGAGGTACTCGCCGATGATGTTGTCAGCCTTGTCATTCAAACCCTGCGCGAATGATGGCATAGCACACGCCACAGCGCAGATAATAGAAATAATGAACTTCTTCATGATTAACTAATACAAAAGTAAAACAATAAATTTTTATGAAAAAACTTATTCAACGAACTGCAAAATTTTTCCCATAAACAACACCGTGGGTGGAGAAATACAACACTTTTCAGCGCCCCAATTTTTGAGAAATTTTAAAAACTTGTTGATTTCATTGAACTTTTCACTTTGCAAATGTAAACCATTATTTCTCCCCCTCCAAACCTTCCGCGCGGAATGTGATATTGCGCTATAATTTGTGGCGAACGGGGCTTTTCCTGCCCCAATTGTGGCGAAATGACCCATTTAAGGAGAAGAAAAAAGGCGGTTGAAACCGCCTTTGCCTATATTACTTCTGCAACTTGAGCCACTCAAGCAGCGACCTCTGCCACTTATCATACTGCTCATACTCGGGGTGCATCACCCAGCCGTGCCAGCCGTTGGGGTAGATGTGCAACTCGGCAGGGATGCCGTGCTTCTTCAGCGCGTTGTAGTAGCGTGATGCGCTCACTGGAGGCACTACGCGGTCGGCGTCCGAGTGGAAGATGATTGCTGGAGGTGTGGTCTTGGTCACGCGGTTCTCCAGCGAGAAGAATGCGCGCTCGTAGTCCGATGACTTGCGACCAACAAGGTTAAGGAATGTGTCGCGGTGGGTGACATCCTCCTGGCTTGTGATTACGGGGTAGAACAAGCAGGTGAAGTTTGGCTTGTCCTCCTCTGGGGCGAGTGTCGATGCATACGCCGCGAGGTGACCGCCCGCCGATGAGCCCATCACGCCCACCTTCTTTGGGTCGATGTTCAACTCCTCGGCCATCTTACGCATCGTGCGCAGCGCCTCCACAGTATCCTCCAATGGCACCTCCGAGTGTCCGTTTGGCAGACGATACTTCAGCACCGCCGCTGTGATACCCTGCTGGGCGAGCCACTTTGCCACCTTGTCGCCCTCGAATGTGGCGCACACGCAGCCGTAGCCGCCGCCTGGGATTACCACAAACGCCTGACCCGTCGCCTTCTCGGGGTTAGCCTTGAAGATGTAGAGTTCTGTCGAGGTGGTGTTAAAGAAAAATCCGTTGCGATTCTCCTCCTTGGCGGTGATGCCGTTAGAGTGGGGCGCATCCTTGTCGTCCCAAATCTTTACATACATATCCTGACCAAGTTGGTACTGCGCCGCCGCTGGCAATGCAACCATCAGCAGCAAAAAGGTAAGTAGTCGTTTCATATTTTTCGAGTTTTAGGTTCTCACATATACAAAAGAAGCGGGACTCTCACCCCGCTCCCTCTATTGTTAAAGCAAAGTGTATTACTTCACCTTCTTGTAAAGCACTGCATCCACAACATCGATTGATGTGCCCTCCTCTGGGTTCAACCAACGCAACTCAAACTTATGGTTGCCTGGCTTCAATTCAAAGTTCCAATACACATCCAGACGACGCAAGCGGTATGACACTGGCATAGTGAACTTCTCGGCCAACTTGCCATCAACATACATCTCCAACTCGGCTACATACTTGCCAGGACCCTTCACATAACCGTTGAAGAGGATACCCGCGCACTCTGCCTCGTAGTTGAATGGGTTCTTGTCCAACTGAATCTTGATAGGCTTGCGCTCCGCTGGCTGAAGGTTAGGGAAGCTAACCTCGTATTGTACTGGCTTTGGAGTCTGCACCTTGATTGTAACATCATTCTCTGACACCTCACCGCCGTTGCGCTCAATCACCTGAAGAGCCTGGTCGAAACTCATCTTGTAAGTTGTGTTGAGTGAGTATGGCAAGTATGCGAAGTTAATATCCTCACCCTTCTTCAAAGGCTCGATCCAATCCTTTGGAATCCAGTTGTAGCCCTTTGCTGTTGCAAGGATACCTGCCGCAGATGCTGGGTTACAGTCAGAGTCCTGACCGCAACGAGTAGAGATATCAATAGTCTTGTAGAAGTCGCCCTCACCATAGAGCAAGCCGAAGAGGATGTAAGCGCAGTTGATCATAGCGTCGATGTTGAGTGGATCGAGCGCACCCTCACCGCAACCGATGTCGGTGTGACCCCACTTGTCCTGCAACACGAGCCAGCCAGCACGCCAGTTGTTAGGCAGCATTTTGTGGATATTGATAACATCAACCATACACTTGTAGAATGAGCTCTTCTCTGGGATAGACTTCAAACCCTCCTTCACGATGAAGTCGATGTCGTCGGTTACGAATGCCAATGCGTACATAGCACCTACATACACACCGCCATACCAGCCGTTACCATAGTTCATAATGTGACCTACCTTGTCCGAAATCTTCGATGCAGCGTTTGGCATACCTGGTGACATAATACCAGCGTAGTCAGCCTCAATCTGATAGTCGATATCGTCTGCGTGTGGGTTATTCTTCCAGTGACCCGACATAGGAGCCTTTATACCGCGCAGGATGTTGTAACGCGCAGCCTGGTTTGCGTGCCAGAGAGCATAACCCTCGTGTGCAAAAGCGTTAGCCAGCGAGTCCTGTGGAGCGTCAATACCCAAACGGTCGAACACGCCCACAAAAGTAAGATCCATATAGATGTCGTCGTAGAGTGTTGGCACGCGGTTGAGCATATTTGCCACCTGGTCGATGTCCTCGCCCCAAGGAATGTGGCGGTCGTCACCAATCATATGGCTACGGTACTGGAACTCTGTTGGGCCACCGTATGTGCAGCCAAGTACCTGACCAGCCCATGCGCCCTTAATCTTGTCGAGCAACTGCTCCTTGCTCATCTTAACTGTCTTTGGCAACTTCTGCTCTGGCTGCGCAGCGAAAGCCGAGCCTACCAATGCAACGAGCAAAAGCAGCGAAAGAGCAAACTTTGTAATCTGATTTCTTTTCATGTCTGTTTTTATTTAAGTTGATTTCATTGCAAAGTTAGGTAAAAAAACTTACCAAACCAACACCACAGCCCAAATTGTTGTTGTGCGGCAAAGAGTTTGCACGGTTTCGAGGTGGGGCGCTGGAGGCGGTTTTCAAGACTTTTTGCCGAAAAAATGCACTATTTTTCAGCCCCTATATATAATAAATATAGGTATAAATGGCCATTTTTAAGAAAAATGCACTTTTCGTCAAAAAAATATTACAAAATGCTTGCAGGTATAAAAATTATGCCTACCTTTGCATCCGCAATCAGGAAATAAGTTCTTAAAGATTCAACGAAAGGTCGAGAGGTGCAAGCCTCGAAACCGATGAAGAAAAAGAAACTTAAAAAAAAAGTTGCAAAAAGTTCTTGAAAAATTTGGTGGTTTGAAAAAGATGCTTTATCTTTGCACCACTTTCCGCTTCGAAAATAAGCGAAGAGGTTTTTCAAATGGTTCTTTGATTTACTGGTATAACA
>JAFZFR010000062.1 GCA_017555805.1 Alistipes sp.
GACTTGCACAGCAAGGCGATGGGGATCCTCCCGTAAATTGCACCGCAATACATCTATTGAGTGGAGGATTACCTTCGCCACCCTTTGGGTGTCGGGTAATGACATAATTATAACACTACAACACTAAAGTATATAATTCTGAATTTTATTCCTCGGCGGGGGCTTTATTCCTCGGCGGGATAGTGGAAGCGGAGAAACTTCGCGCTGTCGGTCATACAGTGGGGGCAGTGGCGGGGCGCAACCTCCTCCCAGCCAATGTCGCCACAGGTGGGGCATACGCGGTAGGTGTTGGGCAGAGGTTGTTGCGAGCGCAGACGGCTCAAGAGAATCATCTGCTTCACATCGCTCGCATCACACCAGGTGAGCATGCGGGCTATGTAGCGGTTGCCGTCGGCGAGCGACTGCGCGATGGCGGGCGGCAGCAGATGGGTGTGGGTGTGGTGTCTATCCTCGTGGGCGTGGTGAAGGTGGTCGGCGGTAGAGGAGAAGAGGGTGCGCGTGATGGTGGGTGTCGAGGCTCTGCCACCCAGTCCCTCAAGCGCCTTGCGGCAGTTGGCGCAGTGGACCGCGTCGGCGTGCGACATAGCGTGAAAGAGCGCCGCCTCGGCATTCAAAGAGTCACGCGCGGCATACTTTGCGTAGGCGATATAGTGGATGCTCTGGCGGTATTTGTGGTCGCCGAGCGCCTTTAGTTGCGCTATGCTCTCGCGCCACAACACCTCCTCGGCAGGCTGGCTCATCACCGCCCTGCGCCCCGCCACAAATGCCACCACCAGCGCAAGCGCACTTATGGCAAATGCTACAACGAACAATCTCTTGAAATAATCCATACCCTTTTAGTGCAATTCTCCTTGCACTCTTTAGAGCATAAACTATGCCCCGCGGGCGTGGCGGCGGCACTTTCCTTATGCACCAAAAATATTCCACTTCGGGGCGAAAAGTGCACAAATTTTGCTTCGGGCAGATAACCTATGATTAAAATTAGTAACTTTGGCAAAATTTCAAGATGATGGTGCACTATTTGAGCGAAAGGTCGGGACTGATACTCGAGGGCGGAGGTATGCGCGGAGTATTCACCTGCGGCGTACTGGACAACCTGATGGACCGCGGCATCCGCTTCCCCTACACGATTGGGGTGAGTGCGGGCGCCTGCAACGGTCTGTCGTATATGTCGCGCCAGAGGGGTCGCGGCAAGTTCAGCAACATCGACCTGCTGGAGCAGTACCGCTACATAGGCTTAAAGCAACTCATCACCAAGGGCAATATTATGGATTTCGACCTGCTCTTCCACGACTTCCCCGAGCGCATCATCCCCTATCACTACGATGTGCTGGCGGCCGCCGAGGAGCACTTCGAGATGGTCACCACCTCGTGCCAGACGGGCAAGGCGTGTTACTTTGAGGAGAAGCGCGACCCCAAGCGAGTGATTGACATCGTGAAGGCGTCGAGCAGTCTGCCGTATGTTGCGCCGATAAGCTATGTGGATGGACACCCGATGCTCGATGGAGGCATCGCCGACTCCATACCGATAGGGCGTGCCGAGGAGCGCGGCTACGATAATAATGTGGTGGTGCTGACCCGCAACAAGGGCTACCGCAAGCCCGCCAAGCCGAGCACCGTACTGCCGCTATTCTATCGCAAATATCCAGCCCTGCGTGACGCCATACGCCAGCGCAACGCCCTCTACAACGAGCAGATTGAGCGCGTCGAGAGGCTGGAGGCAGAGGGAAGGGTGATTGTCATCCGCCCCGAGCAACCAATCGTGGTGGACAGAATGGAGCGCAACACCCAAAAACTCCTCGACCTTTACAACGAGGGTTACCGCTGCGCCGCGAAAATAGAATTTGTTAGCAAGTTATAATAAAGAAGAAGAGGTTGCCACTGGACAACCTCTTCTTCTTTATTTACGCTCAAGCAATTACTTTTCGATGGTGTAAGTACCTGCCTCATAAGCCTTCGACTCGGTCTCGCCTGGGAGAGTAACGGTAGCGACAGAGCCCTCTGGGATGGTGAACTCCCAAATCCACTTATCGCCCTCGTAACGCCAAGCACTCTTAATCAAGCCCGCAGCCGAGTTGTACTCCGCCTTGAGGTGACCCAGACGCTTGTCAGGCACTGGCTTCATAATGATGTGCTTGAAACCTGGAGCCATAGGGTCAGATGCGATACCCGCTGCAGTCTCCCAAATCCACTCGCATACGCAACCATAAGCGTAGTGGTTGAAACTATTCATACCGCGTGGACCCATACCCTTGTCGAGCATATAACTGTTCCAACGCTCCCAGATAGTGGTTGCGCCATTATCAACAGAGTAGAGCCAACTTGGGTTCTTGCGCTGGAAGAGGAGTTCGTAAGCGATATCAACCATACCATTCTCGGTGAGTGTAGCCATCAGGATAGATGTACCGAGGAAACCAGTCTGCAAGCAGTTGCCGTGCTGGGCGAAGTTCTCGCGCAGGCGTGCAATCATCTTCTCTTTTGCCTCGCCCTCGAAGAGGTTATTCTTCAATGCGAACAACGCAGGAGTCTGCATAGTGTTCAAAATCTCGGTCTTGAATGTGCCATCCTCGTTGAAGAACTCTGACTTGAGGTATGCGCGCGCCTCGTCTGCCAATGCGCGGTAAGGACCTGACGAGCGACCTGTCGCCATTGCCATCTCTGCCAGCATCGTAGCGTCGATTGCCCAGTAAGATGCGCCGAGGTAGTTCCAGTAGTCGATAGCCTCGGGGCGTGGCTGACCATTCTCGAATGCACCGCCGCCGCAACTCTCCAGAGGCTCATAACTCAACCAGTCAGCCCACTGATAGTTCTGGTTCTCGCCACGCAACTCGTTGTGGTTGTACTTGGTCTCGTAGATGTGCTCCATAAACTCGTTCATAGCATCCCAGTTCTCATCAACAATCTGCTCGTCGCCAAACTGCTTCCAGATGGTCCAAGGCACGATGATACCAGCATCAGCCCAGCCAAGACGCATCATCTCGTTACCATACTGCGCGTGAGGTGCAACACCTGGGAAGCCACCCAAACCGTTCTGGCTGTCGCGCATATCGCGCATCCACTTGTGGAAGAATGTCAATGTGTTGGCGAAGAATGAGCCTGTCTCGGTAAATACCTGTGTGTCGGCAGTCCAGCCAAGGCGCTCGTTGCGCTGTGGGCAGTCGGTTGGCACAGAGAGGTAGTTTGACAACTGACCCCAGTAGGTGTTGGAGATGAGTTTGTTGATTGACTCGTCGCCAGTAGAGATCTTACCAATCTCCAAATCCTTCGCGATAGATGTAACAGGGATTGTAGAAATCTTCTTTATTGTCACATCAGCATCGGCTGTGATTGCCGCATAGCGGTAGCCGTAGAATGTGCGTGTTGGGTGGTAACTTACAAAGTCCTCGCTCGCAGCGAAGGTGTACTTAAGAAGGAACGCCGTTGCTGGACGACGCAGGTTCTCGCGGTGAACGCTACCCTCTGGGCCATCCATACCGCGGCTGCGTGCGCCGTTGCCATCATTAAGCAACTCGCCTGGGAGGCAAGTGAGTGAAGTACCCTCGGCAGCCTTAAAGACGAATGATGGGATACCAGCGCAGTTCTGACCGAAATCAACAACGAGGTTCTCGCCAGCCTTCAGGACAATCTGCTCGCCTGGAGCAAACTCCTTGCTGATTACAACCTTGCCGTGCTCGCCCTCCTTTGCACCCTCAACCTCTGACCAGATGTAAGCCTGAACGGGGTCAAGTTCCAGGTCGTGACGGAGATATACCTCGGCACCCTCCGATGGGAGAATCTCGCCGTGGAACTCGGTGTTCTTCTCTGGTGCTGAGAAGTTCTCTGCACACTCATAACCCATCTTCTCGCGAGCGTCATACTCCTCGCCGTCGAAGATTGCCGAGTGCTTCACTGGACCTGCTACGCCCGCCTTCCAGTTCTCAAGGTCGGTGCCGAGCAACTGTGTTGTGCCGTCAGCATAGGTGAGTTCCAACACGCCACGGAAAGCAGGCTTTGTACCCCACATCTTGTGTGCGTTAGGAGTCACAATCTTATCTGCCCACCAGCCTGGAGTAACCTGCGCCGAGAGTTGGTTCTCTGCGCCCGAAGCCTTGTTGAAGGCCTTTGTGATGTCGTATGTGAACGAGCGGCGAGTCTTCAAGACATGGGTAAAGCCTGGCTTGAGGTACTCGTTACCCACTGGCTCGCCGTTAAGGTAAATCTCATAGACGCCAAGACCAGAGGTCATCCACTTTGCAGAGGTCACTCTCTTCTCGTTTGTAACAACTGATACGAACCAACTTGCGCCATCTGCCGCGCGGTCGTTGTCCCACTTCTCCAATACGGGAGCATCAACGGCCGAGAGCCAGATTGAACTCTTCCAAGCCTCGCCTGGCAAGGCCTCACACTTTGTGCCCACATAATCGCTCTTCGAGCCGCAGCCAACACCCACGAGAGATGCCGCCACAAGGGCAACTGATAAAAACAGGGATTTTACTTTCATAGTTATAGGTTTTAATAGTTTTTCGTTTTCTGATGTTCAGCCCGATGTTTAGAACTCACGAATCCAGATATTGCGGAAACTGATTGGCTCGCTTGGGTCGCCGTGCATCTGCAAGCGGATAGGGCCGTCGCCGTGAGGCACTACGCGTGGGTGGCCGATATACTCGGTTGTGCCGCGGATAACAAAGTTATTCAGCAGCAACACGCCGTTCTGGATAACGGTAACGGTAGGCGCAACCTTGTAGGTGCCATCGTCGTTAAACACTGGGGCGTTGTAGATGATGTCGTAGGCGTTCCACTCGCCTGGCTTACGCATAGCGTTTGCCATAGGGATAACCTGCTTATAGACGCTGCCCGCCTGACCATTGGCGTAGGTCTCGTTGCCATAGTTATCGAGAATCTGAATCTCGTACTTGTCCTGCAAGAATACGCCGCTATTGCCGCGACCCTGACTTGTGCCGGTGATATTCTCGGGCACGCACCACTCGATGTGGAGTTGGAAACTGCCAAATGACTGCTTCGTAAGGATGTCGCCCTTGCTCTTGTCTACGGTAACGACGCCATCGTGCACCACCCAGTCGGCATCACCGCCCCTGGAACTCTTCCACGCGCTGAGGTTTGAGCCATCGAACAGAACGATGGCATCCGAAGGGGCTGAGCAGGTGGCGGCATCGCCAGGCTTCACCACCTTGGGCTGTGGAGTCCAGAACTCGGTCATCGCTGGGCGCATAGCCTCTGGCTTGGGGTACTCCTTTTTCTCTTGTGCCGACACCGCAGTAGCCACCGCCAGCGCAAGCAAGGTAAAGATTATTCTTCTCATAACGATAGGTTTTATTTCAGTTTTAGGTAGTGTAAAGATAGATATTTAGCCAGAGAAATAAAAATATTTTTTGAAAAGAATTTTGCCCGTATGTGATATTTTCGTATCTTTGATAAAAATATACTATTCCTATGGCAATTTTCAAGGTAGAGGGAGGCAGACGCCTTCACGGTAGCGTTACACCACAGGGTGCAAAAAATGAGGCACTTCAAATCTTGTGCGCCACTCTGCTCACCAAGGAGCGAGTGGTGGTGAACAATGTGCCAAAGATTCTCGATATAATGCAACTCATTGAGTTGTTAGGCAATATGGGCGTTAAGGTGGAGAAACTCGCCGAGGGCAGTTATGCCTTCACGGCAGCCGACATCAACCTCGACTACCTGCGTAGCGACGACTATCACAACCGCTGCCGCCGTCTGCGTGGCTCGGTGATGATGATTGGTCCGCTGCTCGCCCGCTTCGGCGTGGGCTACATCCCAAAGCCAGGTGGTGACAAGATTGGACGCCGCCGCCTCGACACCCACTTTTTGGGCTTCCAGAAGTTGGGTGCGACATTTAACTTCGACCAGGCGGAGGAGTTTTATTCCGTTGAGTGCAAGCAACTAAAGGGTTGTTATATGTTGCTCGACGAGGCATCGGTTACGGGTACTGCCAACATCATTATGGCGGCTGTCTTTGCCGAGGGTACAACCACCATCTACAACGCCGCGTGTGAGCCTTACATCCAGCAACTCTGCAAGATGCTCAACCGTATGGGCGCCAAGATTTCGGGTATCGCATCGAACCTCCTCGTCATCGAGGGCGTGAAGGAGTTGGGCGGCACAGAGCACACTATGCTTCCAGATATGATTGAGGTGGGTAGTTTCATCGGTATGGCGGCAATGACGCAGTCGGAACTCACCATCAAGGATGTGTCGTACGAAAACCTCGGTATCATCCCCGCGCAGTTTGCCCGTATGGGTATCAAGTTCGAGCAGAGGGGTGACGACATCTATATCCCACAGCAGGACCACTACGCCATCGAGAGTTTTATTGATGGCTCGATTATGAACATCGCCGACGCCCCCTGGCCAGGCCTTACGCCTGACCTGCTCTCGATATTCCTTGTGGTGGCAACACAGGCGAAGGGCTCGGTGCTGATTCACCAGAAGATGTTTGAGAGTCGCCTCTTCTTTGTCGATAAACTCATTGATATGGGCGCACAGATTATCCTCTGCGACCCACACCGCGCAACGGTCATCGGTCACGACCACCGCGTGCGTCTGCGTGCAACGAAGATGACCTCGCCCGATATCCGCGCGGGAGTGGCATTGCTCATCGCCGCTATGAGCGCCGAGGGCACCAGCACCATCCAGAACATCGAGCAAATCGACCGCGGCTACAGCGACATCGACACCCGCCTGAACGCCCTGGGCGCAAAAATTACAAGGATGGAGGAGTAAGGAAACTCGCAGACATACTATTTATATAAACTCCGCACTACTATGAGAAACCTTTTACAACCATTAAACTACTCTCTTTCAGAGTACGAAAGTTGGTTAGCGATGAAAGAGTATTGGGATGATTATTCACACGAGTGGACAGAATCATCAATAGAGAAGAAGTTGGTGCGCTTGGCTGGTTTTGTAAAGATGGGCGGAGATTTGAACACCGTCTTATCCGACTATGCAGAAGATAGGGATGCGATGTACCGTATCAGAATACAACATTGCGTCTTTCGCTATATTGAGCGATTGATATCGGGAGATCATTTCCAATTTGGCGCACCGATTATAGACCGCATAAAAAGATTAGACAAAGAAGAACTTGTCAGATTGCTCACTGCGGAACTTTCGCGAAGCGTAAAGGAGAAGCGAGATTACGATGAGAACGGCAGGCCATTCACCCATTGGGTTGTTTCTGATGAATACATCAACAATGATGAAAATTTGGATGCCATCGAGCGAGAGCATTGGAATAATTTCCCCAATGAAAGTTTCTCATACTATCTTGACAAAAACAAAAGATGGGATGGAGATGACGAGAGTAGTTTTTGGTAAATAGTAAGAGGTTGCGAAATTGCTCGCAACCTCTTGCTTTATCTGTGTAGAAACACACCTCTTACTCCTTAATATCCCCTACGGCGACTTGGTACTCGTGCCAGAGGGTTTCGATGTCGTACTGCTCGCCGAGGATGGACTTGATAGCGCCGTCAAATGACCAGGGCACGATGTGGAGGGTGCTCTGGTTGAACTTACGCAGGAAGTCGGCGTCGTAGTTGTCGCGAATCCACACGAAGAAGTAGCCCGCGTGGCGGTAGCCATTCATATAGTGACCTCCCTTGGGGCGGTCCTTCTCGCCGTAGAAGCCTCCGTTTGCCACGCGCACCGCGTCAGCCATACCCTCGATAAATGCCCAGAAGGTGCGGTTTGTGCCGTATGAGCCGATGCCCTGTGGCTCAAGTTGGTAGGCGTGGGTGAGTTCGTGGAGCAGTACGCCGCGAGTCTCGAACATCACCTTTTCGTCGCCTCTGCCACGATAGGAGTTCTCGATGTGGCGGGTGCTGTAAAAGATATGCACGCGACCTCTGCCGCCACCCTTTGCCGACACGCCCTCCTTATCCTCGAGTGTGTAGTAGATTGATTTTACGGGCGTTATGCTATCCTTTGGCGAGAAGTAGAGTGTCGCCAGCACCTCGCGCGCGCACTCCGAGATATACTCGTCGGGGTTTGGAATAAGGCGGTTGTAGATTGCCGAGCCCTCGGTGTGGAGCGCCTTGTCGTGGAAACGGATGTTGCCCACATCATACTTGCGCCACTTCTTGGTGTTGAGCGGCTTAATCTTTACCTCCTTGTTTGTCTGTGCCGAGATGGGGCAGGTAGCCATAGAGAACGCTCCCGCACACATCAAAGCGATAATCATCACACAAAATCTCTTCATCTCTGTAAAATTTTATTTGGTTGGTTTATAATTTCTTCGTTTGTTGTCACGACCCTTCGCTGGGCTGCCGCCTCGTTGTGGGCGGGGCTTCTCCTGACGGAAAAAGTAGGATTTCTGTCGGCGCTTGTCATCCTGCGAGCGAGCCACAAAGACCTTCTCGCCCGTATATGGGTTCTCGCCCGTGTAGAACATCACCGACGAGAGGGTCATCGGCGTTGGCGTGAGGTCCTGCACCTGCTCAAGGTCGAAATGCAGACGACCCAGCACCTTCTCTGCCAGGGACTTCATATCGCACTCGCGACATCCTGGGTGCGACGATATAAAGTAAGGTATGAGTTGATAGCGCAGACCCTCCCTCTGGCATATTGAGTGGAAGTCGCGGTTGAGCGTCTCGAACATCTGGAACGAGGGCTTACGCATCAGCGAGAGAACATGCTCCTCGGTGTGCTCGGGCGCAACCTTCAGGCGACCCGAAGTGTGGTGCTTCACCACCGTAGCGAGGTACGGCGAGTCATCGAAGAGGTCATAGCGAATACCACTACCGATAAATGCCTTCTTGATGCCCTTTACGGCGCGAATCTTCTCATAGAGAGCCAGCAGTGGGCGGTGGTCGTTATTCAGGTTTGGGCAAATCTTGGGGTGCAGGCACGACGGACGGCGGCACTTGCGGCAGGCATCCTTGTTCTTGCCACCCATTTGGTACATATTTGCCGATGGCGCACCCACATCCGAGAGGTAACCCTTAAAGTCGGGCATCTTCACCACCTTCTCAACCTCGGCGAGGATAGATTTTTCGCTGCGAGAGTTGATAAACTTGCCCTGGTGCGCCGAGATGGTGCAGAAGGCACAGCCGCCAAAGCAGCCGCGGTGGATGTTTATCGAGTGCTTAATCATCTCCCACGCGGGGATGTCGCCCTTGCCTCGATAGCGGGGGTGGGGCGCACGCTCGTAGGGGAGGTCAAACGAGTGGTCGAGTTCCTCGGTCGTGAGGGTTGTGTTGGGCGGAGTGACAACAACAAATTTTTCGCCCACCTGCTCCACAAGGGTTGTCGTAGGCTCCATAATGTTGCTCAACTCCTCCTCTGCAACGAAGTTCTCGCCGAAGGCGCGTTTGCTCTGCTGACACTCCTCGAATGAGTGCAGTATCTTGGTGGTGGCGGGGTCGAGGCGCTCGACATAGGAGCGGTCGGCGACGAATGCCACCTGATTTATCTTTCTTAACAACTTGGCGTTGTAGCCGTTACGCATCGCGCGAGCCACCTGCTGCACGACCCTCTCGCCCATACCATACATCAACAGGTCGGCGCCGCTCTCAATCAGCATCGAGGGCTTGAGTGAGTCGCTCCAGTAGTCGTAGTGGGTAAGTCGGCGCAGCGAAGCCTCAATACCTCCCACCACAACGGGGATGTGCGGGTAGAGGCGCTTCAATATCTGGCAATAGACCGTTGCGGCGTAGTCGGGGCGAAAACCCGCCTTGCCACCCGCAGTGTAGGCGTCGTTGCTGCGCAGGCGTATGTTTGCCGTATAGTGGTTCACCATCGAGTCCATCGCACCCGCCGAGACGCCGAAGAACAATCTCGGTGCGCCCAACTTGGTGAAGTCGCGCAGGTCGTCGCGCCAGTTGGGTTGCGGAACGATAGCCACGCGGTAGCCCTCCGCCTCCAGCAATCTGCCGATAACGGCAGCGCCAAAAGCGGGGTGGTCGATGTAGGCGTCACCTGTGAATAGGATTACATCAATGTAGTCCCAGCCCAGTGCGCGCACCTCCTTTATGGTTGTTGGTAGAAACATACGCTTCAAAAAAATTAATACTCTGCCGCCTCCTCAAGGTTGCGTGATGCCACATAGGTGTCCCACTTGGCGATGACAGCCTTCATATCCTCTGGCAACTCGCTCTCGAAATAGACATCCTTGCCCGTTGTAGGGTGCACGAAGCCCAGCGAGCGGGCGTGCAGTGCCTGACGGGGCAAGAGCGAGAAGCAGTTTTCGATGAACTGCTTGTATTTTGAGAATGTAGTACCCTTCAGTATGCGGTCGCCGCCGTAGCGTGGGTCGTTAAAGAGCGGATGACCCTGCCAAGACATATGTACACGAATCTGGTGTGTGCGACCAGTCTCCAGGCGGCACTCCACCAGCGTCACATAGCCGTAGCGCTTCAACACTCGGTAGTGTGTAACGGCGTGCTTGCCGTCAGAGCCGTCTGCAAAGACATACATCTGCAATCTATCTTTAGGACTGCGACCAATATTTCCCGTAATCGTACCCTCATCCTCGGGCAGGTTGCCCCACACCAGAGCGATGTAACGGCGGTGGATAGTGTGGTCGAAGAACTGCTTTGCAAGGCGTGCGTGGGTGCGCTCATTCTTTGCCACCACGAGCAGACCCGAAGTATCCTTGTCAATTCGGTGTACCAGTCCCGCGCGCATATCGCCGTCCTGGAAGAGTGGCAAATCCTTCAGGTGATGCGTCAGGGCGTTCACCAGTGTGCCGTGGTAGTTGCCGCAGCCTGGGTGTACCACCATACCCGCCTCCTTATTGACGATGAGCAGGTCCTCATCCTCATAGACGATGTCGAGCGGAATATCCTCGGGGATAATCTCCAGTTCGCGCTTGGGGTAGGGCATAACGAGCGTGATGCGGTCCAAAGGCTTCACCTTGTAACTTGACTTCGCGGGCACGCCGTTCACCAAAATGCTGCCGCTGTCGGCGGCTGTCTGTATGCGGTTGCGTGAGCAGTGCTCCATACGGTCGGTGAGGAACTTGTCGAGGCGCAACATCTTCTGCCCCTTATCGACAGTGATGGCGAAGTGCTCATACATCTCGTCCGAGCCCTCAATATCCTGTAACTCGTCCAACTGCTCAATCTCCTTTTCTGTTATATCCTGCATAGTCATAAGTTCTTATTGGAAAAACTCATCCTCCTCGGTCTCAATCACATTGGCGGTCTGCTTCTGTGTCTGCTCCAGTGTGTTGAGGAGTTCGGTGCGCTCGGCTGCCTCGGCCTGCTCCAGCGAGTCACGCAAGGCCTCCTCTGCCTCCAGACGCTTTTCCTCCAGTTCGCGCGCCGCCTTGTCTGAAGCGGTGCTGCTCTTCTCGACGATAGCGTCATCGAGCGTGAGCCACAAATCGACAGATGTGCCGAGCGTGGCGGTTGAGTTGTGCGCCAACGACTGACGATATACGCGCGCATCCTTCTGGTTGAGCAGGTTCACGCCCTCGTCGAAGTTAATCTTGCCTATGTTGAGTCCCTGCTCCCACAGACGGCTCTTTGCCGCCTGAAGGCTCTGACCGATAGCCTTTGGTACGATTGTAGAGTTCTTCTCGGGCTGTACACCCACCTTGAGGATTACGCCCGAGCCCATCTCAATCTCCACCTTGCTCGACTCCTTCACCTGCTCGTGACCGATATACTCGCCCAGGACATAGTTCGTTGCGATGTCCTCCTCATAGATGAGGCGCTCAATCTCAAGACCTGCCACCTCCAGCATATTCTTCGCCTGACGCAACGAGCGACCCGCCACATAAGGCACTGCCACCATCTTCTGGCGGAAGGAGTTAATCGTTACATAAATCTTGCGACCCGCCTTGACCTCTACGCCGCCCTTTGGCAACTGGTCGAGCACGATACCGCCCTCGTAGGCTGGCACGAAGAGTGAGTCGTTGATGATAATTTGCAGTTTCGACTTCTTCGCCATCTGCTCCGCATCGGCAATCTTCACACCCATAAAGTCGGGCACAGTGCGGTGTGTGCCGTGGCGTGTGATGATGTTCATCAGAAGGCTTGATGCCAGGATGATTGCCAACAGCGTGATGCAAATCAGCACCGCGTGGTAGATAATCGGGTTCTTCTTGAGTTGTGCTATGCGCCCCTGCTTTACAGGCTTCTTGGCTCTGCGGCGTGGGCGGTTTGGGGTATTCTCCATCTATTGTAAATTTTTATTGTTCTCCTATTTCGTTGTAGTGTGTGTCGCGCTCAACGGCTACAAAGCCCGCGCGGGCAACCATCTGCTTCATCTCCTCGACACTCATCGTGGGTCGCTTATCCTCGGCGCCCGCCATCGAGTAAATCTTCGTTGAGTCGTCGATGGTGCCATCCACATCGTCAGCGCCGAACTTCAGCGCCATCTCGGTGGTCTGCTTGCCATACATCACCCAATATGCCTTGATGTGGGGCACATTGTCAAGTATCAGTCGGCTCATAGCCAGCGTACGCAGGTCATCTGTGAGGGGCACCTCGCCAATTTCGGACATCGGGTTGCCGAAGTTGCGATACTTCAGCGGAATGAAGGCGTTAAGTCCGCCCGTCGCATCCTGCAACTCACGCAGACGCATCAGGTGGTCGATGCGGTGAGGGATACCCTCGATGTGACCGTAAAGCATTGTGGCGTTGGTCTTGATACCCAACTCGTGCGCTGTGCGGTGTACCTCAAACCACTCCTCCGTAGAGCCCTTCTCGGGGCATATCTGCAGGCGTATATCGCTGTCAAATATCTCTGCGCCACCGCCAGGGATGGCCTCCATACCCGCCTCGATTAGTCGCTCAAGACCCTCGCGCGTCGAGAGTTCCGCCTTGCGAATCATATACGAGAGTTCGATTGCGGTGTATGCCTTGATAGCCACCTTGGGCAGAATCTGCTTCACGCGGCGGATAAGGTCGCAGTAGTAGTCGAGGTTGTGGTCGGGGTGTACGCCACCCACGATGTGCACCTCCGTAACGCCCGTGCCGCGGTATCGTGCCACTTGCTCCTCAAGTTGCTCGATGCTCCACTCCCACGCCTCGGCGCTACCGCGCGGACGGCGGAATGAGCAGAACTTGCAGTTGAAGAGGCATACATTCGTCGGCTCAAGGTGGAAGTTACGGTTGTAGAATACCTTGTCGCCACTTATTGAGCGCTTCTTCTCAACTGCCGCCTCTGCCAAGTACCACAGCGGAGCCTCCTGCCAGAGCGTGAGGGCATCCTCTGCGGATAATCTCTCGCCCGACTTTACACTTTTCAGTATATCTTCCCAGCCTCTCATTATTTTGGTGCTTTACGATAGAGGTAAACTGCTATTATTGCGAATATTATATTCGGCATCCACACCGCTAACCATACGGGCAGTGCGCCGCTCTTTGCGAACTCCTCGAATACGCGGTTGAACATAATGTACGAGAAGCAAAGACCGATACCGATACCAATGTGCAGACCCGTTCCGCCTCGCACCTTGCGCGAGGAGAGCGACACGCCGATGAGCGTGAGGATGAAGGTCGCCATAGGGTAGGAGTAGCGAGTATGCTTCGCCACCTCGATGATGTTGATTGAGTCAGAGCCCTTGGCGCGCTGCTGGTCGAGGAACTCGTTTAGTTCGCCAATCTTCATCGTCTTGACCGTCTCGGCGATGCGTCCCAACTCCGTCACATCGAGGTTGATGAGGGTGTCAAGGTCTCGCAACTGGGTGAATGTCTCATTACCCTCGTCGTCGATGGTGCGTGTGATATACTTCTGCGCCTTCCAGTGCTTGGTCTCGGGATCAACGGTCACATCCGCCGCCTCCAGCGACTGGGTGATTTGTGTACCCGTGTAGCGTTCGATGGTGAAATACTCCGCCGAGTTGTCGTTGTCGAAGCCTCGCACATAGACAAACTCTCCGGGGGCAATCTGGCGATAGATGTGGCGGTCATACTGCTCGTTCTTGTATTTCTTGAAGTATGCTCGCTTGAAGTTCACGCAGTTTACCTGCGAGGGCGGGATAATCCACAGGTTGAGCGAGAGCGACAACGCCATAATGAAGAATGCACCCAGAAAGTATGGCCACATCAGTCGGCGGAAACTCACACCGCCCGACAGTATGGCGATAATCTCGGTCTGATATGCCATCTTCGAGGTGAAGAAAATCACCGAGATGAAGGTAAATAGACCACTGAACTGCGTGATAAACTCAGGCACATAGTTCAGGTAGTAGTCGAAGACAATAGCCGAGAATGGTGCGTGCGACTCGGTAAAGTTATCCACACGCTCGGCATAGTCAAAGACCACCAGAATCACCGTGATGAGGGCAATCGAGAAGAGGTATGTTCCCAGGAACTTTCGCAAGATATATCTGTCGATAATCTTGTAACCGGGGAACGATATTTTCATTTTTTCTTTCATAATCAGGTTTTACAATCGTCTGCCAAGTTTCGCCACCATCACGCTCTTCCACTCGGCGAAGTCGCCTGCGATGATGTGCTTTCTCGCCTCGCCCACCAGCCAGAGGTAGAACGCCACATTGTGCAGCGATGCAATCTGTGCGCCGAGCATCTCCTTGTTCACCACGAGGTGGTGTACATAGGCCTTTGAGTACTGCTTGTCAACAAACGCCACGCCGTTGGGGTCGAGTGGTGAGAAGTCGTTCTCCCACTTCTTGTTGCGCAGGTTGATTGTACCCTCCGAAGTGAATATCTGTCCGTTGCGGCCATTTCGTGTCGGCATCACGCAGTCGAACATATCCACGCCTCGGTCAATACCCTCCAGAATGTTGATTGGCGTACCCACACCCATCAGGTAGCGGGGCTTGTGCTCAGGCAGAACGGCATTCACGACCTCAATCATCGAGTACATCACATCAGTAGGCTCACCCACCGCCAGACCGCCGATAGCGTAGCCGTCAGCATCATACTGCTGGACATTCTCTGCCGCCTTGGCGCGCAACTCTGGGTAGGCACAACCCTGTACGATAGGGAACAGCGACTGGTAGTGACCATACTTTGGCTGCGTCTGCGCATAGCGGTTGAAGCAGCGGTCGAGCCAGCGCTCGGTCAGCGCGAGTGACTTTGCCGCATAGTCGTATGGCGCATCGCCTGGAGGACACTCGTCGAATGCCATCATAATATCCGCGCCGATGGTGCGCTCGGTGTCGATGACGCTTTCGGGTGTGAAGAGGTGCTTCGAGCCGTCGATGTGCGAGCGGAAGTGGCAACCCTCCTCCTTGAGCTTGCGGCAACCCGAGAGAGAGAATACCTGAAAACCGCCACTGTCGGTGAGCATCGGGCCATCCCAGGTTGAGAAGCGATGCACACCTCCCGCCTGCTCGATGATATCCATACCCGGGCGGAGGTAGAGGTGGTAGGTATTGGCGAGGATAATCTGCGCGTGCGCCTCATCCTTGAGGTCGCGGTGGAAGATACCCTTCATCGCTGCAGCTGTGCCGACAGGCATAAAGATTGGGGTCTGGATCACTCCGTGATCGGTTACAATCTCACCGGCACGAGCCTTCGACGAAGGGGCTTTATGTTGCAATGTAAATTTCATAATCTTGACTTTGGTTTTCGCGCCACACAATGCGACGGCGCATAATTCGGACAAAGTTAAGATTTTTTCGTAGAAAAAAGGTGCTTTTCGGCGGAAAACTGCAAGTTGGAATTCAAAATTCAAAATTCAAATCGGGGGGATAAAAATAGTTTTTTGCGGAATGCTTATTCTTAATCATTTTGCAAATAAACAAAGTTGAACAGCAATAATGTTGATGGTATAATAGTGGAAAAATAGAAGAAAATTGGCGAATATGAATAAATATGTAAATAAAATGATTTTATGTAAAAAACAAAAAAGTTTTGAAATATATGGCATATTTTGAAAAAAAAATGTTTAGTTTTGTATATGTGAAAGATCAGCAAGCGAAAATAAACATAATTAAAATTTTGTAAAGATGAAAAAGTTATTAAAATGTGCTTTTGTCGCGGCGTTTGCTGCGGCTGTAGTGTGTGCAATTTCAGCGGATGTAAATGCAAGTGGACTTGAAGGCGGACCAGGTTCGCAAACCATTGTCTCTAAAATGCCCCCTTGTCCACAATGTGGGTCAGAAGCAGCGGTAAAGTCTACAATCGCTGATACGGGTGAAATTGTATATATGTGCTGGAATTGTAAAATTATTTTTGGTTATAATTAATTTATGAAATTTAATTTATTTGTAGTTCTATTTTTACTAATGCCTATAATTTCTTATTCGCAAGAGGGCGAGTATAGAATTATAGGGTCTTTGAGGGAAATGCAGATGCCAAATTTGAGATTCCAAGATGAAGATTTGGGTACGGTAAATGGTTGCGTAAAGAGTGAGAATGGAAAGGTTATTTCTAATGCTACTATTGTATTGAATAATGGCTGGTATTTTTTTGATGCATCAAGTAATAAGAAAGGTGAATATAAAGCTAGAGTAATAACTGGAAATTATACTATAGAAGTTTCCGCTCCTGGTTTCGAAAAATATGTTGAGGAGATTTATGCGTCAAATAAACGCCCATTGAACAAAAATATTGTTCTCAAACCCATTGTTAAAGGGGCGGAGAAGATGACGGCGTCAGGCAATAAGTCTTTGGCAAGCGGAAATAGTATTCTCTTTAATATCAACGGCAAGAATCCTGCCTATGAGGGTAAGTCGCTCTATGATGTGTTGGTAAATCTGCCTTTGTTTGATTTTTCTGATGGAGGACTGAAAGTCGCAGGTAGCGAGAATGTTACGATGCACTTTAATTCAAGAGTGAACAAAGCACAGCCGCAGATGCTTGTCAATATGTTGCGCTCCATTGCTGCCGAGGATGTGCAGAGCGTGAAGGTCTCAAGTTGGGGCGGTCAAGGCGAAAATCCAATGATGGTCTATCTTCACTATAAGGAATAACTTACAATGTGTTTTCAATGAAGCGGTTGTCACAAGAATGTGGCAACCGTATTTTTTTTGAAAAACACATATTGAAAAGGTAAATTTAGAATTAGGAGTTGTCCTTTAATTTTGAATTCTAAATTTTGAATTTTGAATTTATATATCGTATCTTTGTCGAACTTTTTATTTGAAAATCTTAATCGCAAAGCAAGAATGCACTTTTTTGAAAATATAATCAGTCACTATGGATGGCAGGGTGTAGCGCTGGGCGGAGCAATCCTAGTGTTGTTCTTCGTGCAGATGTACTACTACCTCATCGCCTACCGCCGCATCAATATCTACCGCAACAAGCGCCGCAAGAAGGTACTCGAGAGCGAGCCACCCGTATCTATCGTGGTGACAATTTTCTCGGAGGATTACGCCTATCTCGACGAGCGCCTGCCACAACTCTTTGCACAGGAGTATGGCGCAACTTTCGAGGTTGTGCTGGTCTATGTCGGTTGCGATAGCGACTACTACGAGGAGTTGATGCGTCTGCGCCTTTCGCACCCAAATCTGGTGGTTACGAAGTTCGACTTCAACCCCCGCTTCCCAATCTCGGTGAAGCAGGCTATCAATCTGGGTATCAAGTCATCACACAACGAGCATATCATCCTCTCGACCACCTCTGCCGCACCCGCTTCGTCGCAGTGGCTGGCGATGATGGGCAAGGCCTTTGTGCGTGGTAATATCGTGCTGGGCTACTCATCCATCGAGCAGCAGTCGGGTCTGGGTAACTACCTCGTGAGAATGTCGAATATGCACTTCTCGCTCTACTGGCTTGCACAGGCTGTCAGCGGCTCTACCTACCGCGGTATCCGCCACAATATCGGCTTCACGAAGGAACTCTACTTCGGCGTGAAGGGCTTTACTCATCTGAATATGAATATCGGCGAGGATGACCTCTTCATCCAGCGCATCGCCGAGCCAAATAATGTGAGCGTGGTGCTCATTCCAAAGGGTCGTATGATTGAGCGCCCTTGGGGAGGTTTGGGCTGGTGGCTTGGTCGCCTGCGTCACTACGGTCAGGCGTGGCGTTACTATCCCGACTGGACGCTGACCGCCGCCAGATGGGATATCTGCAGTCAGTCGCTGCTGTTCCTTGCGGCGCTTACTGCATTGATTTTTATGCCTTTAGAGTTTAAGTTGGCCACCCTCGGTGTGCTGCTTTTGCGCTATATCTTTGTTCTGTTGCGTGTTCGCGCAATCGCCAAGCGTGTGGGAGAGAAGAGTGTGTTGTTGCGTTATTTCATCTTCGACTTGCTTAACCCAGTGTTGATGTTGAGTTTGGGAGTGATAATGCTCCGTAAGGATTCTACTGCGTGGAAATAGCCGACTACATAATCGCCGACGACCAGCGTCTGGTGGAACTCTCGCTTGGGGGTGACGATATAGCCTTCGAGTATCTGTTCAACCGTTACAGCGAAGCCATCCGCAGGCTTCTGCTGCACCGCTCTGCGTCGGTTGAGGATACCGAGGATTTGTTGCAGGAGACCTTCATTAAGGTATATGTAAATCTGCAACGCTACTCGGCGGAATACACCTTCGGTCAGTGGATTTACACCATCGCCCGCAACACCCACATCGACTTCGAGCGTCGCCGTCAGGAGGATTTGCCCATCGACGATAAGTTTTCATCCCCCGCGGCAAGCACTCCGTCGCCCGAGGAGAGCCTCATAAATCTTCAGCAACGCGCTCAGATTGAGCAATATATCGGCTCACTGCCCGAGCAGTATCGCGACCTCTTTGTGATGCGATTTTTGGAGGATTACTCCTATGAGGAGATAGCCGAAAAACTGCGCCTGCCGATGGGTACCGTCAAGACCCAAATCCACCGCGCCCGCGAGCGTATGTGCCGCCTTATCCGCAACGACGAGAATTAAGAATGTTCTGCATATTTATGCGACGCCGAGAGTCCGCTTTAGGAGCGATTTTCGGTGTCGTTTTCTCTTTTTTATATAGTGTCTTTTTATTGAAAATATGCAATTCAGACCCTATTATGGGGCGTAAAGTCGGGTGTTTTCTCCTGAAAAGTGCAATCTTATGCAGAAATATTTGCATAACACAAGAATTTTCAATATGTTTGCCATCGTTAGGTTAGATTAATTCGACATATAGGTATTGCCCAGCACGATATTCCCCACAAATGGGGATTGTGGTGTTTTGTCCCTATTGATACCTTTGCCGAAAAATCGAAAAATAAGTAAAACTAAAATAAAATGCGTATGAAAATGTTTACAAGACTCTGCCTTGTGACTCTGGTGGCTATGCTCTGCGTTGTCAGCGAGTCATTTGCGCAGCAGAAGGCTTCCTTGGCGGGTAAGGTTATCTCTGCCGAGACGAAGCAGGCGGTGGCGTACGCCCTTGTGCAACTCCAGTCATCTGGTTTGCAGGCGGTGACCAACGCCGATGGCGAATTTCAGATTAAGCAGGCTGCTGTGGGCGACCACAAGATTCTCATCTCGTTCCTGGGCTACGAGAATCTCGAGCAGACAATCACGCTGAAGGGCGGCGAGAATGCCATCACCTTCTCGTTGGTGCCCGCCAACTTCAAGGTTGAGGATGTTGTGGTGACTGCGACAGCCAGCAAGGCGGGTGCGGCAACCGCATCTACAATCTCGCGTACGGCTATGGACCACATCCAGTCATCGTCGCTTGCCGATGTGATGAGTCTCCTGCCAGGTGCTTCGACACCCGACACCCGCACACTCACATTGAGTCAGGCGTCAAGTTTCTCAATCCGTGGTGGCGCGAGCCTCGGTACTGCCATCATTATGGATGGCTCGCCAATGTCGAACAATGCCAATATGCAGTCGCTCGGCGCGGGCAAGATGCCTTTCGCAGCCTCTGACGCTCCAGGCTCGGCGGCAATGGCTACTCCAACATCGGGTATTGATATGCGCCAGATTTCTACCGACAACATCGAGTCGGTGGAGGTTATCCGCGGTATCGCATCGGTTGAGTATGGCGACATCACCTCGGGTGCAGTTATCGTGAACTCGAAGGCTGGTCGTGCTCCGCTGAATGTGAAACTCACGATGAACCCTAACCTCTATCAGGTGTCGGCAAACCACGGTTTGCAGTTGGGCGCCGAGGGTAGCAAGGCGGGTGCAATCAACTATAGCGCCGACTACTCTTACTCGCAGTACAAGCCAACCGAAGGCTACTCTCACTACGAGCGTACCAACGCACAGGTGGGCTACACCAACAACATCGGTAAGTGGTACACCAACTCGACTGTTTCGATGGGTGTCTATCGCGACAAGGCGAAACCAACCCCAGGCGACGAGAACGACCGCCGCTATGCTTTGCAGAAGGAGGACCGCTTCCGCTTCAACACCAAGGGAACACTCTCGTTCAACAAGGGCTGGTTCAACAACCTCAAGTATGCCGCTTCGTTCACTGTGACCGACAAAGATAGTTACTTCGAGGACCAGGCTCTCAACGCCGAGGCATCGTTCTCCAACTCAAAGACAAACGGCGCGGTGACTACCAGCGCAGCGGGTGGCGTGAATGTCGAGGGTGGCAGCAAGATTACCAACCCCGATGGCGAGTATGCTATACGCACACCTAACACATACATGTATAATTATAGCGTGCGCGGTAAGGAGATGAACACCTACGCGCAGGTTATCGCAAACTTCGCAGGTAGCGTGGGCAACACCTCTCACTTTATCAAGGTGGGTGCTGACTACCGCAACGACGGCAATGTGGGCGAGGGTAAGATTTTCGGTGGCATCCCAATGCGTACCTCTTCGGACAACCTCTCATCACAGCGCGAGCGCTCTTACGACGACATCCCATTTATGAACACTCTGGGTCTCTTCGCCGAGGAGTCATTCGTATGGCGAATGGGCGGCCGCAACCTCAATGTGGTGGCTGGTGTGCGTTATGACAATATCTTCGGCTTCGACGATGTTGTTGCGCCTCGTGTGAATGTATCGTTCGACATCATCCCCGAGCACCTCACAATCCGTGGTGGCTATGGTGTGACTGCCAAGACCCCTACGCTCGAGATGCTCAACCCACAGGCTGCATACTTTGACCTGCTGAACTTCAACAACTCGCAGTCGGCAGAGGCTGCTGCATCGCAGAAGTTCCAGGTGGTGACAACCCACGCCTTCGACACCAAGAATGATGACCTTGAGATGGCCACAACCCAGAAGGTTGAGTTGGGCGTAGATTTCCAGATTGGTCAGGTGTCGGGTCAGGTGACTGCCTTCAAGGACTCAAGCAACAACGGCTATATGTACTCTACCACTCTGGACTCATTCCAGAGCGTTGATATGGTGACTTACGCCGCTGTGGAGTACCCAGCCGACGGCTCAATGCCTACTCTGCGCGAGGCTTCACGCGAGAAGATTTTGCTCTCTTACCTCAAGCCTACAAACAACGCCGCTTATGAGACGCGCGGTATCGAGGCATCTATCGACTTTGGTCGTATCGACGCTATCCGCACCCGTTTCATCCTGGATGGCGTATGGTCACGCACCGAGAGTTGGAAGAACGGCTACTCGTTCGACCGTGGTAACTCGGGCAACTACTACAACCATATGGGCGTGTTCGACAGCCGCGAGAGTTCTTACTACGAGAATTTTTCTACTAACCTCAAGGCCGTTCACAACATCCCAAGCATCGGCTTCGTAATCTCGGCTACTGCAAATGTTATCTGGAGCGAGAACTCGTGGATGCAGTACATCAACGATGAGATTGCAGCGAAGTATATCTCTGTAAAGGATGGTAAGGTCTATGACTTCAACGAGAAGATGTTGGAGCAGGACGAGTTCAAGGTGCTCGATGTACGCGCCGACCTCGACCAGCGCCGTAACATCAAGGATAGTTATATGTCGCCAATCCTCTGTATGAATGTGAATGTAACGAAGGAGATTAAGGACTTCCTCCGCATCTCGTTCTATGCAAACAACGCATTCCGCAGCACACCATTGTGGGAGAGCACCAAGACCCCAGGCTCGTTCAAGCGTCGTAACGACCGCGCCTTCTTCTTCGGTTTGTCACTCTCGGCAACAATTAAATAGTTAAACGAAAACGATTATGAAAAGATATATATATTACATCGCAACATTTGCGGCGGCTCTCTTCGCTGTGTCGTGCTCCGAGATGATGAACGATGCTCGCGAGGTGGATGTTGTGGAGAAGATTGAGGTGGCCTACAAGGTCGATATCAACTCTTTCACCGCTGCCGATGGCAACGAGGTCGCTGCTCCCGAGGAGTGGTACGACCAGATTAAGGTGACATTCAACAACTTCGCCGAGGGTATTGAGACTGTGGTGGGCGTCGATAAGCAGGGCGTAGCCAAGGTGGAACTTATCCCAGGTATTTATAACATTATGGTTTCTACCGATACGAAACCAGAGTATCTTCACCGTAAGTATATCATCAATGGCTTGGCGCAGAATGTGCCTCTCACAGAGGATATTACCACAATCGGCAAGGATAATGTCGTGAAGGTAAACCCTTCGATGGATTCTCCACTCTGCTTCCGCGAGTTGTTCTACGCGGGCTCGGAGGGTTGGTACTTCCGTGACCAGTTCTATGAGGTTTACAACAACGGTGACGAGGTGGTATATCTCGACCACTTCTGTTTGGCGCACCTCGTGCCAGAGTACCCAACAACGGCTCTGCCAGAGTGGCCAGCAGAGGATGGCGTGGGTAAGTATGCCTATGCCGTAACCTTGTGGCAGATTCAGGGCGATGGCGACGACTACCCATTGGCACCAGGCGAGTCAATCGTATTTGCACAGGAGGCAGCCAACCACATCGAGATTTCGGGCGGTACATCTGTCGTGAACTCTATCACCGACATCGACTTCGAGTGCTGGACCGGTAACCAGCAGCGCATCAACCCAGATATCCCTGATGTGCCTTATGTATTCTATTCGGGTTATATCGTCACTATGATGTGGCTCACATCAGTTGATGGCTCTGCCTTGGCACTCTACCAGCCACGCCAGAACCTTGAGTTCGGCTCTGACTACTGGCAGGAGGGCGTGACCACATCGGCACAGGTGGGTAGTAGCGGTCAGCAGTATGCCCGTATTCCTATCGCCGACATCTACGACGCTGTGGAGTGTATCCCAACGCCTAACGATATGGATATGAAGCGCATCCCAGGTTTCCTCGATTCAGGTGCTGCTTCGGTTAATGGCTACTACAACGGCAAGAGCGTGATGCGTAAGATTGACAGTTACCGCGAGGATGGCACACCAATCTTCCAGGATACAAACAACTCGACTGCCGACTTCGAGGTGAGCGACACTCCTACAATCCGTCGCTACGGCGTGAAGCGCCCAGCGTGGGGTGGTAAGGTAACAGAGTAGTAACCGTAAAAACGATTTAGAATTATGAAAAATATCAGATATAGATTCGCAATGCTCGCTTTTGCGGTGACGCTGCTCGCATCCCCTGCCGTAGCGCAGGAGGGCAGTTCTCTGCAAAGCATCGAGCGTAAGAAGATGGAGAGCCTCTGGTTCTCGAACAGCGATAATGCCGCTGGTGCGCAACTCGACCAGATAAGCCACTACAGCCAGCTCGGCATCAACTACAACTCAACCGAGGGCGACTACAAGCGCACCCAACTCGGAGAGGATAACTTCGGCTACGGCTTCTCTACCGATGGCGGTGGCGTGATGGAGAACCTGAAGGGTATGTTCCTGTGGGGTTACTTCGACTACTCACGCGAGAAGGTGGGCGATGCAGCGTTCAACGCATCGTTGATTGACCCTCTGCGCGGTATGCCTTTCTACATTGCCGACCAGAACTTGAGCAACTGGATTAACCAGAGTTACAAACTCGGTATGAAGGCGGCTACGCCAGTTATGGGCGACCACTGGATTATCGGTCTGGGCGTAGATTACGAGAACGCACAGGGCGCAAAGCAGATGGACCCTCGTCCAAATGTCCTGATGTCGAAGTTCGAGGTGGCACCTTCGTTGGTATTCAAGGCGGGCAAGCACTCTGTGGGTGCTAACTTCTCATACTTCTCGCGCCGCGAGGATGGTACAGCCTCAAACTCTGTGAGCATCAAGACACAGCCCGTATGGGAGGTGGTTGCTCCTGGCTTTGTGAGCGCTGGCGAGATTGGTAGCGGTACATTGTCGGGTTTGCGCGACTATAACGCCAACTCACTCGGCGGTGGCTTGCAGTACGGCTTCGGTGGCGACGAACTCTCGTTGCTCGTTGAGGCGAAGTATGCTTTCGCTGTTGAGGATGTGAACAACAACTACACAATGCCAAAGAAGATTGGTACAACGAAGGAGCGCATCTGGGACGCATCGGCTAACCTCAAGTGGTCGATGAACGAGTACAACGCCCTCTTTGCCAAGGCGCAGTACTACAACCGCAGCCTCGATGGTATCGAGTATGTGCAGGTGTGGGACTCATCGCACGAGGTGGCGCAGTGGGTTGTAATCTCAAAGAGCGTACGCTCGAACTTTGCTACCCAGCAGATGAACTTCAACCTCGATTATATGAACCACGACGAGGGTAATGCCTATCGTTGGTTGGCGGGCGTGGATGTAAACTACGAGAAGATGGACGACATCTACTACCTCCCATTGAGCGAGCAGATGGTGGAGAATATCTCATTCAACGCGCACCTTAAGAAGAACTTTGAGTTCGGCAAGAATATGATTCTGGTGGGTGTGAATGGCGGCTTGAAGCGTAACCTCGACTCGATGCACAACTACACTGGCAACCACTCGGCAACGATGATTTACACCGATATGGTGCTTCGTGACTACTACTTCCTCAAGAGCGACGCCTACAGCGTTGGCGGTGAGATTAGTTACACCCGCAAGGGCATCGTGGGCGAGAACTCGTCACTCTTCGTGAAGGCTAACTTCGACCATCAGCACAACTTGCCAGAGAAACCACGCCCTTACGCGTTCAATGGTCGCAGTTGGTTGGTCATTCAGGCTGGTTTGACATTCTAAACACTGCTCACAGAGCATAAAGAATATATAAAATGAAAATAAATAGAAGATTTTTCCTGACAATGACGGCTCTCCTTGCGGCGGTGTCATTCACCGAGGCGAAGCAGGTCGAGAAGCCTACGGTTGAGGGTTACTCGTCGTTTGCTGTGATTGTCGATAACGCCACTTTCGAGAAGTGCCGCCCAGAGCTTATGCTCTACAAGGCAACTCTCGAGAGTGAGGGTCTGCCTACCTTCATCGTGGCAGACAACTGGGCTAATCCCGAGCAGGTGCGCGAGGAGCTTAAGACCCTTCACAAGGAGCATAAGTTGGAGGGCTGCGTGCTGGTGGGTGATATTCCAATCGCGATGGTGCAGCGTGCCCAGCACCTCACCACAGCCTTCAAGATGGACGAGCGCAAGCACCCCGTAGAGGAGGCTTCGGTGCCATCTGACCGCTACTATGATGACTTCGATTTGGTCTTTGACCGTATGGAGGAGCACCCTGCACAGGGCCTGATGCACTTCTTCGCGATGAGCCCAACATCTCCGCAGTACATCGAGTGCGACATCTACTCGGCGCGTATCAAGCCACAGGTGAGCAATGGCGACCCATACAAGCAGGTGTCGGCATACCTGAAGAAGGCTGTTGCCGAGCATAAGTCGAAGAATGAGTTTGACCAGTTCCTCTCTTACACTGGTCACGGCTCGCACTCCAACTCGCATGTGGCGTGGCGCAGCGAGCAACAGGTTGTATATGAGCAGTTTGGCGAGCGCTTCAAGCATCGTAACAATGCCCGCTTCAACCGCTATATGATGGAGCCATATATGAAATATGATTGTATCCGCGAGATGCGTCGCGACGACCTCGACTTTATGATTTATCACCAGCACGGCGACTACTATCGTATGTATATCTCTGGCGACCCACAGACATCTTCTGTTGATGAGCATATCGAGCAGATGGAGGTGCGCCTCCGCTCGCTCTACCAGCGCAGTCCCGCAATGGCACACAAGAGCGCCGAGCAGTGGGGTCTGGACTCTGTGTGGTACACCAACGCCGCCGAGCCAGCGATGATTGAGAAGGATTCACTGCTCGACCTTAAGCAGGGCATCATCCTCGAGGAGATTAACGACATCCGCTCAAATGTGCGAATGATTTTCTTCGACGCCTGCTTCAATGGCGATTTCCGCAACGATGACTACATCGCAGGTAAGTTCATCTTCTCGGAGGGTAAGACCGTTGTCGGCTGGGCAAACAGCGTGAATGTGTTGCAGGATAAGACCTCTTATGACTTGATGGGACTGTTGGGCTATGGCGCACGCATCGGTGTGTGGGCAAAGCATATCAACATCCTCGAGTCGCACATCCACGGTGACCCAACCATCGCCTTCTACTCGCCAGAGTGTGAGAAGTACGATATCAACCGCAATGCGCTGAACAGCGACCCAAAGTATTGGGTTGAGCAACTCTCTCATCCGCTTGCCGATATGCAGTCGCTGGCGATGACCCGTCTGATGGAACTCGACTACGAGGGCGTGTCGGACATCCTCTTGCAGAAGTATATGCAGTCACCTTACGCCGTGGTGCGTAGCACTGCGATGCGTCTGTCGGAGCGTCTGGATGATGAGAACTACAAGCAGATTCTTTTGAAGGCGTGGAGCGATGAGTATGAGTTCATTCGCCGCATCGCCGTTACCCGTATGGGTCAGGTGGGTGATGATGATTTCATCCCTCTGCTCATCGAGTCTTACATCAAGGATAACAACTCTATCCGCGTGATGTTCCAGACCACATTCTCTCTGGCGTCGTTCGACCGCGACAAGGTGTTGGCGGCCATCGAGAAGCGCTTTGAGAAGGCCTCGTTCCACAATGCCGAGCGTTACAAGGAGGAGATTTTGCGCTATGTAGATCAGAGAACTGCCGACAATGGCGAGCCATCGGCCCTGTTCAACATCTCCAACAGAGAGGATACCCGCTGGCGTCCATTCTACATCTCGGCACAGAAGAACCACCCTTACCACCAGTTCACCGACACCTTCTGTAAGATTCTCGCCGACGAGAGCGAGAGCGAGAAAATTCGCGTGCTGATGGCCGAGGCACTGGCTTGGTTTAACATCTCGGTGAACAAGGAGCAGATTGCCGCTACCTGCAAGCAGTTGCTTGACAAGGGCGGTATGTCGGAGGAACTCACCCGCGAGGTGACACGCGCCTATTCACGCTTAACATCTAAAAAGTAAGTAAGTTATGAGAAAGATATTTTTAGCCATAACACTCTCTCTTGCGGTGGTGGCGTCGGCCGTAGCCAAGTCAAAGGCAATCATCGAGGAGCCCCAGCAGAAGCAGCCCACTTCGTTTGCCATTGTGACCGACAGCAAGACCTACGAGAATTGCCGACTGGAGATTAACGCCTACCGCGCGGCTCTGGGTCGTGATGGTCTGGCGGCATATATCATCCGCGGCGAGTGGACCTCACCCGAGGAGATTCGCGAGGAGTTGAAGAACTTGTATAAGAAGAACCTCAAGAAGATGCCTCTGGAGGGTGTCGTATTCATCGGTGATGTACCTTATGTGAGCGTGCAGAACGCCCAGCATATGACCACCGCCTTCAAGATGAACGAGCAGCGCTTCCCAATCGACGAGGCGTCGGTGACCTCTGACCGCTTCTATGATGATTTGAACCTCGAGTTCGAGTTCATCAAGCGCGACTCGCTCAACTCACTGCGTTACTACTACAAACTCGCCGAGGGCTCTGCCCAGCGACTCAACCCATCGTTCTACTCGGGTCGTATCATCTACCCCGAGCAGATGGGTGGCGACAAGTATAAGGAGATTAGCCGTTATCTGCGTAAGGTAGTTGCGGAGCGTCGTCGTAATGAGCGCCTCGACCACCTTGTGACCTATGCGGGTGCGGCCTATAACTCTGACTGCCTGGTGGCGTGGATGGATGAGCGCGTGGCTGTCGAGGAGATGTTCCCACAGGTCGTAGCGCGCAACGACATCGCCGCCCTCACACAACTCAACTTCCGTATGCGTAACGCCAAGGCGCAGGTCATCGACCAGATTGAGCGCCGCGAGGTGGATGTGATGATTTTCAACGAGCACGGCTCGCCCGACAAGCAGCATCTGGATGGCTCTGACCCTATCGAGGGCTTTGAGCGTCGCGCCGAGGCTCTGCGTGATGAGGTCTATTACTACCTCCGCCGCGAGCAGCGCAAGGAGAATGGTGATGTGCCAGGCGCAAAGGCATATTTCAAGGAGAAGTACCGCCTCACAGACAAGTTCTTTGAGGAGTTCGATAACCCAACACCAAAGACAGAGGAGAACATCGACGACCTTGTTTTGGCAGAGATTAATGAACTCGCGCCACAGCCTCGCTTTGTGATTTTTAACGCCTGCTACAACGGCTCGTTCCATCAGGAGGGCTATGTGGCTGGTAGTTATATCTTCGGTCGCGGTCGCACCGTAGTGGCGCAGGGTAATACTGTGAATGTGTTGCAGGACAGATGGACTTACGAGATGCTTGGCCTTATCTCAAATGGTGTGCGCGTGGGTCAGTACAACCGTATGGTTGCCACTCTGGAGGGTCACATCATCGGCGACCCAGCATTCCGCTTCCAACCAGTTGATGACAACAACCTCCGCTCGGAGATTGTGACCAACGCCCTTGTTGGCAAGCGCGCTAACAATGCAGAGTGCATCCGCTACTGGGAGAACCTGCTCGATGCGCCAAATGCTGATGTGCAGAGCCTCGCTCTTCGCACTCTGGCGGAGGCGGGCAGACTCTCGGCAGAGGAGTTGCTCGATAAATATCGCACTTGCCTCTATGCCACTACCCGTATGGAGTGCCTGAAGTTACTCTCTGGATTCGGTGGCGAGTGCCCAGAGTTCGTTGCGGCTGTGGGTGAGGCGCTGAACGATAGTTATGAGTTGGTGCGCCGTAATGCGGCTCGCTACGCTTCGATGGTTGGCTCAAAGGAGTTGCTTGACGAGTGCGTCGAGGCTGCGTTGAACCGCCCAGAGGATAAGCGTGTGGGCTTTATCCTTAACTCTATGTGGCAGGTGATGCCTATTGACGAGGTGGATGCCGTAGTTGAGAAGGCTGTTGCTGCGTCACACTACCCAGTGAAGGAGTATCTTGACAACTTCTGCAAGGGCATTGCGCGTATGCAGCGTATGCAGACTTCGGAGATTGAGGATGCCTTCAATGGCGAGTTGTCGGCTGCCAAGCGCATCAGCGCGTTGCGTGGCTTCCGCAATACGCAGTACCACCACGCAGTGCCACAGATGTTGGCTCTCGTTAGCGACGATAACGCCCCCGCAGAGGTGCGCGTTGTGGCTGCCGAGGCGTTGGGATGGTTTAACCTCTCTTGCCGAAAGTCGGAGATTGTCGAGGGCTTGAAGTCAATTACGCCTTCTGATGCCGAGGTGGCAAAGGAGATTAAGCAGACATTGATTCGTTTGCAATAAACGAAACGCGTCATAATAGACAAAGGGATGTTCAACGCTGTGTTGAACATCCCTTTGTTGTCCCCAAAAATGGCGAGGAAAACCCTCTGTGCCGATTCTCCTCGCCGCAAAAAAATAATGCTAAATGGGGTGTTAATTCATATTTAGATTTCTCAACTCCTTACGAATCTCCTCTCTCTCCTGGTTTAACTCCTCTCGCGCCTCTTGAATAGCCTTCTTCGCCTCCTCAATCTCGTCTGCGCTGATTCTATCTCCAAAAATATTGAGTATGCCCTCGCCAAGTTCCAGCGCAGAACCCGCGCTCTCGAAAATGCCATTCATTGCTGGTCCTATTATCTGCGACAATTTGAAATTCTCCAGACTGAAATAGTTTACTTTCACATCATCCACCTCAAAACAGTAGGCCTCGGTGTCGTCAGAAATCATACCAACGCTCACATCCTCAATGCACTTGCCCTCGTTGTAGGCTCTGCCGTCGTGCTCGATTGAGTAGTCTCCTTTCTTGGTGCTGAAGCAGATGCGTGTTGGCTCAAATTTTATGCTCTCCTTGCATTGCTCCACATCTTTTTTGTCGCCTGTGAACATCACTATATGGTTGCCATTGATGTTGCAACTTGTTCTCTGGCTACCACTCCTGATCTCTATGTGTTTGGTTATGCCCTCCTCGGGAATGGTTACTCCCATATCAGACTCCTCCACAACAGCAGCATCCTCAAAATCACCTATGACATCCTCCTTGAGTATTGTCAGCAGAGAGTCGCTATTGATAATTTCAGGCTCGCTATCAGCCTGCTGCTGGCGCCACTGGTCAATCTCCTCCTGGGTGAACTCCTTGTAGAGTATCTCCTCGTCGTGTTCAAAGACCGACTCAAAGAGGTTTTCGATGGAGTTATCGAATCGCGCTGGCGACTTGATTGCCGAGATGGTCATCGTGGTGAGCGAGATTATCCAAAGGATAAGCATCACCAGCAGCCACCTTCCCTTGGGTCGCATTGAGATAAGCAACATAATCACCAGGTAGATGAGCGTCAGCAGCGGCAACATCACAACGCCAAAGAATGCGATGAGCGCGATGCCCGTAGGGGCGTTAAATCCCAGCATAGGTATGCCCGCCAGAGCGACCATTCCCAGTACGCATACTCCAACAACCAAGCCAATGAGCAGTATTGCCGCCACAATCTTCAGGCAGATAAGCAGAATCTTACCGATGATATTCACAATGTCGGCAATGATTGTGCGCGACTGCTCCTCGGGGGTTGCATTCTGCACATTCTCGCGTATGCTGTCGGTGGTGATGCGCTCGCCCATCATCTCCAGTTTCTGTCGCGCCGTAGATGCGGGCGGGATGGCAAACCACATAATGATGTAGCCCAAAATCACCACACCAAACATATTGCCCATCATCGGTGCTAACCATCTGAAGAATTCGATAGAACTGAAGAGGGTCAAAAACAGAGGGATAAACATCGCAAGGCGTATCCAGGTGGCGTCGATGTTGAAGTAGTGAGCCAGACCAGCGCATACTCCACCCAACTTGCAGTGCTGGAGGTCGCGGTAGAGGCGGCGTGGGATGCGTGGGTTGCCGCTCGGGTCGGTGGTCTCCGCCTGACGGTGCTCTTGTTCTGGTTGCTCGTTTTCAATCTCCTCGGCAGAGCCAAGTTGCTTGATGATGTTGAGCACCAGCGGTTTTGTCACTATCGCGTCGGCAGGCACGGCAGAGAGTATCAACTCGGCGATGCGTGCCTCGATGTCGGCGATAATCTCCTCGCCGTCGGGATCGTTGCGGTAGGCGTTTTGCAGCGAGGCGATGTAGTCGGCGAGAGCCGTGTGTGCATCCTTCTCAAGGGTGAATGATATGCCCGCGAGACTGCATTTCTTTATCTCGTTCATAATCTTTGCGTTGTAGGGTTAGAGTGGTTTGATTGAACCTCCGCTTGAGCTCTGTGAGTTTGAGAGTGAGCAGCCGCCTGTGTAGCGGATGTTGCCTCCCGATGTTGCCCTTGCGTTGAGCGAGCCGCTGCAATTTAACTTCACTGTGCCGCCCGACGATACATCTGCTATGGCTGTCCTGGCAGTTGAGTTAGTCGAGATGATGTCACCACTTGATGAAGCCTTTGTATTAAGGAAATCATAGCAGTCAAGAGTGATTTTTCCCGATGATGTTGCCGACGCAACAGCATTTTGTGCAGAGAGTCGAGAGCAGAGTATTCTTCCCGATGATGTAGCCTCGGCAGTTATTTGTGTCGCTGCGCCGTTGAGTTCAACTTCGCCCGATGAACTTGCCCAAAGTATTACTTTTTTCGCAAGTACAGAGGCATTTATATCGGCTGACGATGTGGCTTTTGCTGTAAATCGTGAGCATCTGAAAGAGCCTTGCACCTTTGCCGATGATGAAGTGTCAATGCCCACATCATCTCGCTCGCTGCGACTAACTGTTACGCTTGCGCTGGAGTTGGCACGGATAAAGAGGTTATTACCATTATTGAGAGTCGGCTTAATATTTACGCTCGCCGCCGAGCGACTTTCGATGCGCGATAGTTTGTCGTTTCGGGGGAGTGTGACGGTCACATTCAGGTTGCCATACGATGTGCAGTCAGGCTTTCTTACGGTGATGGTCAAGAGGTCGCCAACCTCCTGGCAGATGACATAATCCATCACATTGTCGTCGGCGTCAATCTTCACGATGTTGTCCTCTGACTCTGTCATCACGACATCCACGCCAGTCATTGCCAGCAGGTTTGTGTAATTGTTCTCGATTGTCACAACCTTCGAGACGATGTTGCCCGAGCCTTGCAGTGATTTTCGCTTGTCGCGTGCTGCAAATGTTGTTGTGGCGCAGATGATTGCCACAACGGCGAGCGTGATTTTTAATAGTTGTTTCATAGTTTGTGAGTGTGCTGATAATTGTAATTTAGTTGTTGTAATAGTTGATTTGTGGACGGGTTACTCCTCGTCGGTGTGCTCGCCGTGGCGGATGATGCGTATCTGCTCGACCATCTGGTCCCACGCCTCGTCAAGCAGCGCCAACTGTCGGCGTCCCTCGTCGGTGAGCATATAGTATTTTCGAGGGGGTCCCTGCGTCGACTCCTGCCAGCGATAGGTCAGCAGTCCCGCCTTCTTCTGGCGTGTCAGGATGGGGTAGAGCGTACCCTCCACCACAATCATCTCCGCCTCCTTGAGTTCGGCGATGATTTTTGGCGCGTAGGAGTCTCCTCGCGAGAGTATCGACAGGATGCAATACTCGAGGATGCCTTTGCGCATCTGTACTTTTACATTATCCTCGTTCATTGTTACGCCTTGTTTTCGGGGTTAGAGTTGTTGTTTGTGACCGCCGTTACGGGCTCTTGTGCCACCACCGCCCACAGAATGATGTAGAGCAGTACGGTCGAGAAGCCAGCGAAGAAACCGACGATAAAGACGATGCGGATGAGTGTCACATCCACATTGAAGTAGTTTGCCATACCGCTACAAACTCCCGCTACGGAGCGGTTGGTGCGTGGTCGGAGAAGTTTGCGTGGCTGCTCGCCTGGGAAGGTGCGGTTGCCGCTATGGTCGCTCATTGGGCGGTATGCCTCGCCGAAGAGTTCGGGCTCGCCAATCTGGCTCATCACGCCGCGCACGATAGAGTAGGTGACAACCATCATAGGCGATGGCACCTTCTCGCGGAAGAGTTCGGCGATGCGTGCCTCGATGTCCGACAGGGTCTCGGTGTCGGAGGGCGAGAGTCGGCGACCTATATCCTCCAGATAGGTGGTCAGTGTTGAGTAGGCATCCATATCCATTGTGAATGCCTGCTGTGCAATGTTTACATTAATGGTCTCTTTCATCGTGTAAATTTTTCTTAAAAGATAATTGTGTTAGTTGTTCGTAATGCAAATATATGTATTATTTTGGTACTTTGTATCGCAAAGTAGCGGAAATTTTCAAAAATATGCTCATTTTTTTCATCGGCGAGGTGTTTACCTTAATTATAAGAGGGCGGTTTCTTTGTGGGGCAGGGTGGTTTGTGGATGCGTTACACCACTAAAGTTTTGTAGCAAAAGAATAAAATTGTAGAAAAATCTTCGGGCGTAGGGAGGGAGCAAGTTTTACTCGCTATACCCCGAAGATTGAGGCTAAAGCCTCTTTTTTTTAGGCAAAATATTGTCCCCTCGCCACAGAAGATATAATACTTATCGAAACAAAAAAAAGAGGTCATTCCCTTTCGGGGACAACCTCTAAATACTCCTCGCTGTCAATGCTAACCGCAGTGGAAATAGCGAGTTACGAGTTTCATCATCTCCTCGTGATTGCCGTCAATATCCTGACGCAGAGTAGTGTCGCCATACGAGCGCAGACGCTTCAAGATGCCGTCAATCATCGCAGGGCTGAATACATTGTGCTGCTCAAAAATAGCACGCTGACCCTCCAGACAATCGGCAGACGCTGCACAGCTGTCAGGCAACTGCGCCAGACCCTTGAGTTTATCCTCATTCTCCTTCTGGTGGATGTTCACATTCACATAGGTCTTCTCTGCCACCTCCAGCGCATTCTCCATCTCAAAGCCGTGACGGCACGCAACCGCCAGTCCAGCGATAAGCTGGTAGATGTCTGCCGAGCCATCTGGTGAGCGCATCTCGACAGTCTGCTTCTGGCGTGTGTCGTAGTTGCTTGGCTGCTCGAGTGGGTTGGCAATCTGGCACATATCGCTCTTCGCCGCCCAGCCCAGAGGAACGCGCACCAATACCGAGCGGTTTCTGTCGCCCCAGCAGATGTTTGTTGGCGCCTCCTGATGTGGCACAAGGCGGAAGTATGATGTTGGGTTTGTATTACCGAAGGCTGTGATTGATGGCGCAAGTTCCATCATACCAGCGATGGCGCGTCGTGCCGTAGCCGAGAGCGCACCGTTCTCCAGCATCTGGTTCTCGCCATCCTTCACGATACGCATATGGATGTGCAGACCCGAGCCAGCCTTGCCAGTTGTAATCTTTGGTGCGAAGGTGATGTCGTAGCCATACTGGTAGGCGAGGTTGCGGATAATCCACTTCGCAATCATCAACTGGTCGGCTGCATCCTCCGCCTTGACTGGCAGGAACTCAATCTCGTTCTGCTCGTAGATGAGGTTGTCAATCGAGAAGTTACCTACCTCCGAGTGTCCATACTTAATCTGACCGCCCGCCTGTGCGATGTATGCCATACACTGTGTGCGGAACTCGTTGAACTTGGCATAGGGGGCAGACTCGTGGTAGCCCTTCTGGTCGGTCGCTGGGAATACGCCCTCGTCTGGAGCGATGACATAGTACTCCAACTCGCCCATCGCCTGGAACTCCATACCTGTCACCTCGTTGAATGCGCGGCACGCCTTACGCAGCGTGTGCTCGGGTGAACTCTCCAGTGGCTCGCCGTCCTTGTTGAAGTAGGAGCAGAGCATCGAGAGGGTAGGAATCTGCGCGAATGGATCGAGGAATGCAGTCGAGAAGCGTGGCAGGACATAGAGGTCGCTGCTGCCCGCCTCGATAAATGGGAAGAGGCTTGAGCCATCGACACGCTCACCGCAGGTGAGGATAGCATCGAGGTACGCCTCGTTGTTGATAACGAAGTTAAGTGTCTTCAATCTGCCGTCGGCAGCAGGGTACATAAAGTTCACCATACGAACACCGTTCTCCTTGATGTAGCGAATGATGTCCGCCTTGGTAAATTCGGTGGTTGGCTTGCCCAGGAATGCGACTAACGCGTTAGGGCACAAATCTAATTCTTTGCTCATTGTAGTATTTTTTAGGTTTTTGTATTGCTAAATGATGAAGTATCGCGCATTTGGGTTGGCGATATATAGTCCGCAGACCGATGATTGCGGATACATCGCGCCATTCTCGGTGAGGCGGATACCAATCTTCTCGACCTCAAGCAACCTCGCTACGGGGAATATCGTGCGCTGGTCGGGCAGCGACGGATAGCCGATTGCGGGGCGGATGCCCTCATACCTCGCCTGGAACAACTCCTTCACCGAAAGCGCCTCCTCGGGAGCATAGCCCCACAACTCGCGGCGCACCTTTAGGTGTAGCCACTCGCTCGCCGCCTCGACCAGTCGGTCGCAAAGGCTCTGCAAGAGCAACGACTCCTCAAGGTCGCACAACTTTGTGTGCTCCAACTCCTCGCAGAGTGATTGTGAGATGGTTACGGCAAACGCACCTGCGTAGTCGCCCTCGGGCGCAATAAAGTCGCAGAGCGAGAGCGTCAGTCCATCGGCATTTGGCGTGCTCTGTCGAGGTGTAGCAATCTCCGTCGTGCGCTCCACACCTCCGCAGCAAGGGCAACCCTCGCTGTGGCGCAAGTGTATGCTGTGGTCGGTTGCATAGGCGTCGTAGAGTCCCACGCGAGCCACAAGGTGGTGCTTCGTAGCCAGTGCATCGAGCATCTCGTTTGCCTTGGCAAGCAGGGTGGTCGCCTCCTCGCTCTCGGGCTTTACGCGCCAGAGGTTGAAGAAGTGAGCCCAGTTTATATATGGTCTAATATCCTCTATTGCAATATGTTCCAAAGTCCGTGCGCCCGTAAACGAAGGTTTTGTGATGCGCTGCGCCGCCCAGTCAATCGCGAGGCGTACGGGAGTTGCGGTGGGCGCTGCGGCTGTGTGCTCGTCGCGCAGACGCTGCTGCTCGGCCTTAAGGTTTCGGATAACCTCCTCGCGCTCTTGACCCAAAAGTTGCATTGCAAGCAGTGGGTTCTGTGCCGCATCCTTGGTGTGGAACACCGCGCCGTCATACAGAGGCGCAATCTTCAATGCCGTATGGAGTGCCGATGTTGTCGCGCCACCCACAAAGAGCGGAACGCTGATGCCCGCCTCCTTGAGTTCGTGCGCCACGCGGCACATCTCGTCGAGAGATGGTGTGATAAGACCGCTCAAGCCGATGAAATCGACCTTCTGCTCCTTTGCCGCGCGCACAATCTGCTCCGCCTCGACCATCACACCCAGGTCGATGACATCGAAGTTGTTGCACGCCAGCACCACGCCGACGATATTCTTGCCGATGTCGTGCACATCGCCCTTTACGGTAGCCAGCAGATAGCGTGCCACCTTGCTCGCGCTGACCGACTGCGTCGCCTCGATGTGCGGTTGCAGAATATCCACCGCGCGCTTCATCGTGCGGGCACTCTTGACCACCTGCGGCAGGAACATCTTGCCCTCGCCAAAGAGTTTTCCCACGACGGCCATACCCTGCATCAGCGGCTCCTCGATGATAGCGGCAGGGGTGGGGTAGGTGGCAAGCGCCTCCTCAATATCTTGTTGCAGGAACTCCTCGTCACCGCGTTGCAGAGCCTGTGCAAGTCGCTCGGCAAGTGGCGTCAAGAGGCGCTCCTCGGCCGTTGCAGTTACCTTTGTCGGCTGCTCGCGATAACTCTCCGCAATGGAGATAAGGCGGTCGGTAGCATCCTCTTTTCGGCAGAGAATGACATCCTCCAATACCTCCAGCAACTCCTTTGGTATATCCTCATACATCACCGCCGTCGATGGGTTCACAATCGCCATATCCATACCCGCGCGGATGGCGTGATAGAGGAATACGGCGTGCATCGCCTCGCGTAAAAAGTTGTTGCCACGCAACGAGAATGAGAGGTTGCTGACGCCGCCGCTCACCTTGGCGTGTGGGAGGTTGTGGTGTATCCACTCGGTCGCACGGATGAAGTCCAGCGCATAGCGGTCGTGCTCGCGCATACCCGTTGCGATGGTGAGGATGTTGGGGTCGAAAATTATATCTTCTGCGGGGAAGCCGATGCGCTCGGTGAGCAGGCGGTATGCCCTTTCGCAAATCTCTATGCGGCGCTCGTAGGAGGTCGCCTGACCCTGCTCGTCGAATGCCATTACGACCAGTGCAGCGCCTGCGCGCTTAATCTTCTCGGCACGCTCAAGGAACAATGCCTCGCCCTCCTTTAGTGAGAGTGAATTGACGATAGCCTTGCCCTGGATGCACTTCAGCGCCGCCTCAATCACCTCAAAGCGTGACGAATCAATCATCCACGGGATGCGCGCGATGTCGGGGTCGGATGCCATAAGGTTGAGGAAGTGGCACATCTCCTTTGCGGTATCGAGCATCGCGTCGTCCATATTTATATCGAGAATCATAGCGCCGTCACGCACCTGCTTGCGCGCTATGGTCAGCGCCTCGTCGTAGTTGCCCTCGCCAATCAGGCGCAGGAATTTTCTGCTGCCCGCCACATTACATCTCTCGCCCACATTTATAAAACTGCCGTTGGGCGTGAAGCCGTCCAGACCCGCCAGCCACGGAATCTGTCCCTCGGCGGGGATGCGTGGCGAGGCATTTTCTACCGCCTTGGCGATTGCTGCGATATGGCTCGGCGTAGAGCCACAGCAACCACCCACGATGTTCACCAGGCCGAGTTCGGCGAAGTGTGCGATGTGTTGCGCCATAATCTCTGGCGTCTGGTCGTACTGACCCATCTGGTCGGGGATGCCGGCATTGGGGTAGGCGCTTGTGTAGCAGGGTGCGATGTGCGCCAACTGCTTCAAGAGAGGAAGCATCTGCTCCGCTCCAAACGAGCAGTTCAGTCCCACGCTGAATGGCTTGTGGTGTGCCACCGAGGCAAGGAACGCCTCCAGAGTCTGACCCGCCAACATTCTGCCCGCGGCGTCGGCAATCGTCGCCGAGAGCATTACGGGGAGTGTGCGACCTGCGCGCGAAAATACCTCCTCGGCAGCCGCAAGTGCCGCCTTGGCGTTGAGCGTATCGAAGAGAGTCTCAATCAAAAGCATATCCACGCCACCCTCCACTAAAGCCTCAATCTGCTCGGTGTAGGCCTCCTTCAAGGTGTCGAAATCAATGGCGCGAAAAGCGGGATTATCCACATCGGGCGACATCGAAGCGGTCTTGCCCGTAGGACCCACCGAGCCCGCCACAAAGCGAGGCTTGTCGGGTGTGAGCGCCGTCATTCGGTCAGCCTCGGCGCGTGCGATGCGTGCTGCGGCGAGGTTGAGTCGGCTCACAAGGTGTGAGGTCTGATACTCCGCTTGCGAGATGCGCTGCGAGTTGAACGAGCAACTCTCGATGATGTCCGCCCCCGCCTCAAGATACTGGCGGTGGATGGCGGCGATGATGTCGGGGCGCGTGAGCGTCAGGATGTCGTTGTTGCCCTCAAGGTTTATGGGGTGCGCCGCGAACTCCTCACCGCGGAAATCCTGCTCGGTGAGGTGGTAGCGCTGAATCATTGTGCCCATAGCGCCATCCAGAACGAGGATGCGCTGCTGTGCTATTGTGTTGATAGTCATATTAATATACGGCTTTTGCGATTGCCTCGATGCTGGCTGATGCGTTCATCGAGTAGAAGTGGATGCTTGGCACATTTGCCGCCTTCAACTCTCGCGCCTGCGCGATGCCCCACTCAACGCCCAACGCCTTCACATCGTCGTTTGACTTGCAGAGGCGGAACTCCTTGGCGAGTGCTTCGGGCAGGTCGATGTGGAATGTCTTGGGCAGGAGCGACTGTTGTGTGAGCGAGGTCAAAGGCTTGATGCCTGGGATGATGGGCACCGTAATGCCCGCCTCGCGGCACCGCTTCACGAAGTCGAAGTAGCGGTTGTTGTCGAAGAACATCTGCGTCACCACATACTGCGCGCCCGCCTCCACCTTCGCCTTGAGGTTTGCGATGTCCTGGTCGATGTTCATCGCCTCCTCGTGCTTCTCGGGGTAGCCCGCCACGCCAAAGGTGAAACGCTTGCCGATGGGCTCGTGCTCCTTGCCGTTGAGCATCTTGCCGTTGTTGAACTCCTCCACCTGACGGCACAACTCTACGGCGTGGGTGTGTCCTCCCTCGGCAGGGATGAAGCGGTTGTCGCCACGCGCGCGGTCGCCACGCAACACCAGAAGGTCGGTGATGCCCAGATACTCAAGGTCGATGAGTTCGTTCTCAAGCTCCGTGCGCGAGAAGCCGCTGCAAATCATATGCGGAACGGTAGGAATGCCGTAACGCTCCTTTAGGGTTGCGGCGATAGCCACCGTGCCTGGGCGTGTGTGCTCTGTCACGCGCACAAAAGTGCCGTCGCCCATATCGAGGTAGTTTACCTCGGTGCGGTGGGTGGTGATATTGATATATGCTGGGTCGAAGGGCATCAGTCGGTCGATAGTCTTAAAGACCTGCTCGATGCTCTTGCCTCTGATGGGAGGCAACACCTCGATTGAAAAGGCTGTTTTATGTTCAGTTGAGAGAAATTCTGCTACACTCATAACCTGTGTTTTTTGTTTCTACCGCAAATTTACAATTTTTTTCGCAATGGTGCTATTTTGTGAAAAATATTACGCCTATGGCGGAATATCCTAACCCGTTTTGCTGTATATTTGCAGTAAAGAAAGGCAAAAAATGGCACAGACGATGACAAAAGAGCAGAAGGAGAGGCTGTGGAACTCAAACTATACAAAGGCTTGGGTCTCCAACTTTATGATTTTCTTCTCGTTTATGCTGCTCACGCCGCTGCTGCCACTCTATATGTCGGAGGCCTTTCACGCCGACAAGGATTTGATAGGTATGGTCCTCTCGGGCTATACGCTCACGGCACTTATCGTGCGCCCTTTCAGCGGCTATTTTGTCGATAGTTTTCCACGAAAGGCGGTTCTGCTGGTCAGTTACTTCTTCTTTATGACCCTCTTTGCGGGCTATCTGGTGGCGGGTACGGTGCTTCTGTTTGCCATAGTGCGTACGCTTCACGGCTTTCCGTTTGGAGCGGTGACGGTGGCGAACAGTACGGTGGCGATTGATGTTCTGCACCCCACACGCCGCGCCGAGGGCATAGGCTACTACGGCTTGAGCAACAACATTGCAACGGCGATAGGACCGACGGTGGCGCTGGCGATTTATCAGGCGTGGGAGAGTTACGATTTGCTCTTTGTGCTGGCGTTTCTCTGCGCGATGAGCGGAATGATTATCAGTTCAACGCTCAAACTGCCGAAAAAGGAGATTGTAGCTAACAAACAAAAACTCTCGCTCGACCGCTTCCTGCTGTTGAAGGGTTGGAGTCTTGGTATTGCAATGTGTTGCTACTCATTCTCTTATGGTGTGCTTGCTACCTACATCGCCATCTACGGCAAGGAGGAGTTGGGCATTACGGGTGGCACTGGTTTGTTCTTTATGATTTTGTCCATCGGACTGATATGTTCGCGCCTGATTGGCAGCCGCTCGTTGCGCAGGGGTAAGGTGGTGGAAAATGCCTCGTTTGGCGTGTCGGTGTCGGTCTTTGGTTATCTGCTCTTTGCGGCGGTGCATAACCTGTGGGGTTACTATGGCGCGGCGCTGATTATCGGCTTGGGAAATGGTCATATGTTCCCCGCATTCCAGACTATGTTCATAAACCTCGCCTCGCACGAACAACGCGGTACGGCAAACTCTACTCTGCTGGTTTCGTGGGATATAGGTATCGGCCTGGGTATCTTGGTTGGCGGTGCGCTCGCCGAGTATTGGGGCTACCATTCGGCCTTCTGGGGTGCGTGGGCGGTCAATCTGTTCGGTGTGATTTTCTTCTTGAGTTTCGCGCGAAGAATGTTTTTGAAAAACCGATTAAGATAGCAAAGAAAAGGGGTGGGAGGCCTCTTTTTTTTGTTTTGTTATTTTAATGATAATTTATCTTTGGAGGCGGGCGGGGGTGGTGCGCCTGAAGCGCGCTACGCCTCCAAAGATACGCCCTAAAGGGCGAGGAGTGTAAAAATGAAAGAAAATTATTCCCATCAAATTGCACATTTTCGGCGAATTTAACTATCTTTGTATAATAGTATTAATCCAAAAATCGAGTGGCTATGCCTCTGGAGAGTATCGCATTGAGTTTCGTGCCGCAGTTGGGTGCGCGTGGTGCTGCTTATCTTGTCGAGTGTTTCGGGTCGGCAAGGGCGGTCTATGCTGCATCGGTGGATGAACTCGTTGGGCGTGCCCAGTTGCGCGAGGATGTCGCTCGAAGCATCATTCTCAAGCGTGGCTTCGCCGAGGCGGAGCACGAACTCAACTACTGTAAACATCATCAAATCACCCCATTAGGTTGCGACGACGAGCGTTACCCCTCGCTCCTGCGCGAGATTGAGGATTTCCCTATGGCGCTCTATGTGCGTGGCGATGTCGAGGCTTTGAGTCGCCGTCTGGTTGCCTTTGTCGGCACGCGTAAGATTAGCCCATATGGTCAGCGTATGTGCGATAAGTTGGTGCGCGAACTCCACGAACTTGTGCCCGATGCGGTGGTGGTGAGCGGACTGGCGTATGGCGTGGATGGCGAGTGTCACCGCGCGGCGCTGGCGTGTGGCGCTACGACGGTGGGCGTGATTGCCAATACACTGCCTAATGTGACCCCTGCGGCGCACGAGCGTCTGGCGAAGGATATGGTCGAAAATGGTGGCGCGGTGGTTACGGAACTTAACTCCCAGAGCAAGCAGAATGGCCGTTACTTCATCCCTCGCAACCGCCTTATAGCGGGCTTGTGTGCGGGTACGGTGGTGGTTGAGAGCCCAGAGTCGGGAGGCTCGCTCTCTACGGCGGCATTTGCTGATGGCTACTCGCGCTCGGTGATGGCTGTGCCAGGTAGGGCGGTGGATGCCAATTCTATGGGATGCAACCGCTTGATATACAATCGTAAGGCGCAGATGATACTCTCGGCGCGCGACATCGTCGAGGAACTCCGTTGGGAGATGGGTTTCGAGGTTATGCCGCAGAAGGCGGGCGAGGTGCTGCCGCTGACGGATGAGGAGGCGCAGTTTATGACCCTCTTTGCCAGCGACCCCGTTGAGATTGAGGTGTTGCGCGAGCGTAGCGGTATGTCTCTGGGCGAGTTGTCGCTGATGTTGATGAATCTGGAACTCTCGGGCGCGGTGCGTCAGTTGCCTGGGAAAATGTATGAGAAACTGATATGAAATTGATAGATACCCACTCACACCTCTATGCCGAAGAGTTTGATTTGGACCGTAGTGAGGCGCTGGAACGCGCCCGCGAGCGAGGGGTTGTGAGGTTGTTGCTACCCGCCATTGATGGCGAGAGTTATGAAAGGATGTTCGACCTTGCGCGTCTTGCACCCGATATGTGCCGCCCGATGATGGGTCTGCACCCTACATCTGTGAATGAAAACCCTCGCTGGAGGGAGGATTTGGCTTTGGTTGAGCACTACTTTGCCGAGCCGCCCGCAGGGGTGGAGTTCTGCGCCGTGGGCGAGATAGGTCTTGACTACTATTGGAGTCAGGAGTATGTCGCCGAGCAGCGTGAGGCATTCATCGAGCAGTGTCGCCTGGCGGCGCGCCTTGACCTGCCCGTCGCGATACATACCCGCTCGGCGTGGGAGGATATGTGCGAGATTCTGGAGGCGGAGTGCCGTCGTGCCGAGGAGCAGGGTCAGCGTCTGCGAGGTGTTCTGCACGCCTTCTCGGAGGATGCCGCCACCTATCGTCGTCTGCGCGAGTGTGGAGATTGGCTGTTTGGCGTTGGCGGAGTGGTCACATTCAAGAAGAGTTCGCTGGCGGAGGCTGTCAGGGAGATGGCTTTGGAGGATATTATCCTTGAGACCGACTGCCCCTACCTCACGCCCGTACCCCATCGTGGCAAGCGCAACGAGTCGGCCTATGTGGGTTATGTCTGCGAGAAGGTCGCCGAACTCAAAGGTGTCGCGCCAGAGGAGGTGGCTCGCATTACGACCCACAACGCGCAGTGTATGTTTCTGCGCGAAGAAAATGTATAATATTTAAGGTAGATATATGAAATACACGATTCAAGATGGCGGCTATCGCTCGTCAATCCTTATTATCTATACGGGCGGTACTATCGGTATGAAGACCGATGAGCATACGGGTGCGCTGGTGCCCTTCGACTTTAGCGGCATTTATGAGGAGTTCCCCTCGCTGCGTCGCCTGAATGTCGATATTGATGTCCACACGATGCCCAAACTCATCGACTCGTCGAATGTTCACCCTTCTGACTGGTGCGCCATCGCCGAGGTGATTCAGTCCAACTACGAGAAGTACGACGGTTTTGTCATCCTGCACGGTACCGACACGATGTCCTACACCGCCTCGGCATTGAGTTTTATGCTGGAAAATCTCGCCAAACCGGTGGTCTTTACGGGTAGCCAGATTCCTATTGGTCTGCTCCGTACGGATGGACGCGAAAACCTTATCACAGCCATCGAGGTGGCGGGCGCGCAGGTCGATGGAAAGCCCCTTGTGCCCGAGGTGTCGCTGCTCTTCCACAGTTGCCTCTACCGCGGAAATCGTACCCGCAAGGTGAGTGCCGAGGAGTTGGATGCCTTTCGCTCGCCTAACTATCCTCCGCTGGCGGAGGTGGGTGTGAAGATAGCCTACAACAGTGCAAATATCGTCCCTCAAACGCGGGCCGTTGAGTCGCTGCGTATCGCTACGATGTTGAGCGAGGGCGTGGCAATCATAAAACTCTTCCCGGGCATCGGCGAATATACACTGCGTGCCATCCTCTCGGTTGAGGGTCTGCGCGGAGTGGTGCTTGAGACCTACGGCGCGGGCAATGCCCCTACGGCGGAGTGGTTTCAGTCGCTGATGCGCGAGACGGTGGAGCGCGGAGTGGTGGTGCTGAATGTGACGCAGTGTGACAATGGCTCGGTGGAGATGCAACTCTATGAGACCGGTCTGCGTCTGCAAAAGGCGGGTGTGCTCTCGGCATACGATATGACCACCGAGGCTGCCATCACCAAATTGATGTATGTACTGGGCAAAAATTTGCCACTTGCGGAATCAATCGAGTTGATGAAGAAACCATTAAGAGGTGAATTTACTTTGAAATAAAGTTGTGTGGATGAAAAATAATTACTATATTTCGGTCCGTAAACTCTGCAAAAAGTGCATCTGCGACCTGGAAAGTCCAGGGTCGGGGGTGTAATGTGTTGGCATATAGCGTGTTGCGTTGCGTGTGCGCTGAAGTTTGGCGTTGCGCTGAAGATGGGTGCCGAGCGGGGTCGGAGCGCCGAAATGGGCGAGTGAAGATGTTTTTTATTGCATAAACGCATAAAAATTGAAATTTTAACACAAATAAATAAAAACAAAACACTAATTAAAAACTATTTAAAAAAGCTATGAAAAAAAATTTTATGTTTTTGGCAGTAGCCGTTCTTGGCACTGTTAACGCTTTCGCACAGGAGGCTGCTGTAGCAGCAGAGACTGAGCTCGCAGGTGACACAATGCACCAGGTTTTGATGCAGAAGTTCCTTGAGGGTGGTTGGGGCTGGATGTTGCCCGTATTGGTTTGCTTGGTAATCGGTTTGGCGGTTGCTATCGAGCGTATGCTCTACCTCTCATTCGCTAACATCAACACTAAGAAGTTCATCGAGTCTTTCGAGAAGACTTTGAACGAGCAGGGTGTAGAGGCTGCAAAAGAGTTGTGCCGCAACACTAAGGGTCCTGTTGCTTCTATCTACTATCAGGGTCTTGATCGTTACGAGCAGGGTATGGACGCTGTTGAGAAGGCAGTTGTTTCTTACGGTTCAGTTCAGACAGGTCAGATGGAGTCAGGTCTTTCTTGGATTGGTTTGTTCATCGCTCTTTCTCCAATGTTGGGTTTCATGGGTACCGTAGTAGGTATGATCGAGGCGTTCGACCAGATCCAGGCTGCTGGTGATATCTCTCCAACCGTTGTAGCAGGTGGTATCAAGGTTGCGTTGTTGACTACTTTGATGGGTCTTATCGCTGCTGTTATCCTTCAGTTGTTCTACAACTACATCATCTCTAAGATTGACAACTTGGTTAACGCAATGGAGGACGCGTCAATCACTTTGGTTGATATCTTGACAGCTTACAACAAGAAGTAATATATACCCTTAAAGAGTAATTAATAATGGAGAAAATTTTGAAATATTCATTGGTTGCATTGCTTGCTGTCTCTGTAGCTATGGTATTCTGGGCTGTTTTCACAACTCCAGAGAACCCTACAATCGAGAACGCAACAGCCGTAGGAGCATACCTCTACTGGGGTTACTTCCTTATGGGTGCAGCTGTCGTAGCAGCGTTGGTAGGCGCTGGTATGGACTTGCTCAAGAAGCCAGAGGGTATCAAGGGCGCGTTGATTTCTGTAGTTGCTATCGTGGCTATCATCGTCGTTGCCTATGTTATCTCTAACGGTCACGATTTCCAGATCGTTGACTTGGGCAACCAGGGCTACTTTGAGCGTGGTGAGACAGTCATTACTGACACTTGTCTTATTGTATTCTATGTAGCAATGGCGGGTGCTGTTGTTTCAGCTATCTATTCAGCAGTGACCGACGCACTCAAATAATGAAAGGAGACGTTTATGGCAGGTAATAAAAGAAAAACACCTGATATTAACGCCAGTTCACAGGCCGATATCGCCTTCTTGTTGCTCGTGTTCTTCCTTGTGGCAACAACGATGAATACCGATAAGGGTATCTCTCGTGTATTGCCTCCAATCCCACCCGAGGATGTTAAGGTTGAGGACCAGAAGCAGAAGGAGCGTAATGTATTGTTGGTATTCGTGAATGGAGCTGGTCAGTTGATGGTTGGTGACGAGATGACCGACATTCGCCAGTTGAAGGACAAGGCGAAGGAGTTTATCTTGAATGTAAACGACGAGGAGGATAAGCCTGAGAAGGAGGATAAGGAGATCGATATGCCAGATGGTTCAAAGTGGGTTTACACTACCAGCAAGGGCGTTATCTCTTTGCAGACTACTCGTGATACCAACTACGAGACCTATATCCAGGTGCAGAATGAGCTTACTCGCGTATTTAGCGAGATCCGTCAGGATGTATCAATGCAGAAGTTCGGCAAGTCTTTCGACGAGTTGAACGAGGATGAGCGTAAAGTAATAACCACCGCTGTGCAGCAGAAGATTTCTGAGGCAGAGCCCCGTAAAGCAATCAAGAAGTAATATGGCAGTAATGAAAAAGAAGGGTAGCAAGGAGTTGCCCGCAATTTCAACAGCATCACTTCCTGATGTGATCTTTATGATCCTTTTCTTCTTCATGGTGTCAACCACTATGCGAGATCAGGAGGTATTGGTGCGTTACAAGCTCCCTAATGCAACAGAGGTGCAGAAGCTTGAGAAGAAGAACTTGGTAAGTTATATCCATATCGGTGTTCCTGTAACTCATATGCAGGCTCGCTATGGTACAGCTCCAAAGATTCAGTTGAATGACACTTATAAGACAGCCAAGGACATTGGTGACTTCATCGCAGCAGAGCGTGAGCAGCTCAACGAGGCTGACCGTGCGCAGATGACAACCAGCATCAAGGCTGACCGTGAGACAAAGATGGGTATGATTACCGACGTTAAGCAGGAGCTTCGTCGTGCTAACGCCTTGAAAATTTCTTACGCAGCAGTTGAGGGTGAGGTTAAGTAAGCCGTCTTATACTTTAAGTAAATGAGCGTCCGTTTTTACGGGCGCTTTTTTTGTGGGGTGTAGCGAGGGGGTGAGTAGGCGAGTGCTTTTGTGCGGTGTAGTTAGGTGGGAGTAGGAGCATGTTTTTATGTTGGGTGTAGTGAGCGGGCGAGTAGGCGAGTGCTTTTGTGAGGTGTAGTTAGGGGGTGAGTGTGCGAGCGCTTTTTGTGAGGTTTATATATGAACAATGTTATAAAAAGTGGAGGGACGATGGTGTTCCTCTTTTTTTGCTATGGGTTGAGGTCTGCCCTTGCAGAAAAAATTACTCTTTGAGTCATCGTGAGATACCTATATATATTATATATCCTTCGGGCTTTGCGGTTGTGAGTTCTGATGAAGCGAAAATTTACGCTCAAAATCACAATTTTATCCCCGCCCCGCTTTTCTTGTCAAGTCAAAATTCTCGCGCCTTTGGTCGGGGAAAATGAAAATATATCTGCCAAATCACGCCTTTTTCATCTATCGAAGTGTAGAATATAGGCGAAATAATATAAAAATACAAGAAAATAATGAAAATATATTTGTAAAAAGCGTATTACCAATGGTTTAATTACTACTTTTGTTCTTGATACTTTCGGGATAACTCTAAAAATCAAAAAATTATGAATTTAATCAAACCAGATGATCAGGCAACAATCGTAAAGTATGTCGATACAAATTATGTCGGCATCCAGTCGCTTAATCTATCGCGCTGCGCCATTGGATATGTCGTCCGAGGCACAAAGCACATCTATTACGGCGACACACGCCACTCTATCTCCCACGGCGAGGTATTTTACCTCGGTCTTGGAAACCACTATGTCGAGGATATGCCCGATGATGGGCGACCATTCGAACAGATTGTACTCTACTACTCTCCCGAACAGTTACAGCAGATTTTGTTAAATCTCAATATGGGCTATTCGATTAATATAGCCACCTCGCACTCTTGCGATCGTTGCCGTCGTCACAATCACATCTCAATGGTAGCCACGCCCACACTGCGAAACATCTTTACGCACATCCAGAACTATCTCCACGAGGATAGTCAGGTGCACGATGCCGCCGCCGACAAACTCAAGATGACCGAACTCATCTATGCTGTCGTGGCTATGGAGGAGTGTTGTCTGCGCAGTAAGATGCTCTCGAATGTGGATGCCGCCCACGGCAGTTTCGAGCAGATTATCTACAACAACATTTTCAACGACATCTCGATTGAGGAGTTGGCGTCGCTGTCGCACCGCTCGCTCACCTCGTTCAAGAAGGAGTTTAAGCGCCACTTCGTGATGTCGCCCCACCGTTGGTTTATCCGTCAGCGACTGATGCGCTCGCGCCTGCTGCTAATCTCCACCTCGAAGTCGATTTCGGAGATAGGCATTGAGTGTACCTTTCCCAACACTTCGCATTTTATAAAACTTTTTAAAAAGCAGTATGGCTTTACGCCCGCAATATATCGCAATCGTTTCTCGAATTACACTCTCACAGAGCCTGATGCCGCTCGCTCAGGGGCGTGTGGGGCGTAATTTATGGCGTGATGGCGTAGGTGTGGGTTTTGCGTAAATAGCATGTTATTCAAAAATTTTAATAAATAGAGGCTTGAATTTTTCTAAAAATTGCAAAAATAGGTGGGTTTAATTTTGCGGATGAGAAAATTAATGCTATCTTTGTTATAGCAATGTGGTTTTAACCACTTTCTCATTAACCTAACTAACCTAACGCGGTGGTGGATGTTGCCAGACATCTCACCACCTTTCTTTTTGTGTGGGGGCGTGTAATGGGGCGGAGGGGCGCACGAATATTAACCCTTATAAGCAAAAAAAAGACACGCCCTCGGCGTGTCTTATGCTTTTGGTAGCGTTATCTGCTTTAGCAAAATCTCGTTAGAAAGGATAGCCCACACCGAAGTTCAGGGCGGTGTTCTTCCAGCGCAGGTTGTGTATCCAGCGCTCGCCCGCAGGCTGGTTAGGGCTGTGGAGTTGCACACCCCAGTCGAGGCGGAGGATTACGAATGTGATGTCCACGCGTAGGCCAAGACCCGTATTCAGACCCAACTGCTTGTAGAATGAATCCCAATGGAATACGCCGTCGGCTGGCACCTCGCCCTTGCTGCGTGGCAGATACCACACATTACCCAGGTCGAGGAATGTAGCGCCGTGGAACATACCCCATACGGGGAAGCGGAACTCGAGGTTCGCCTCCAGTCGCATATCGCCCATCTGCACGGGGTAGGGGGTGTTCTGCGCTGGCGTGTTGCCTGGTCCGAGTGTTCGTGGGCTCCAGCCTCGCATACTGTTGCTACCGCCGACATAGAACATACGGTCGAATGGCAGAGCGGTAGAGTTGCCGTATGGCACGCCCACACCCGCGAAGATTCTACCCGCGATGGCACTGCGCTCGCCGAGGGTAATCTTGCGGCTCACGCTCACATCGCCACGCACATACTGCGAATATCTCACGCCCAGAATCTTGTAGTAGCCATCCTCGCGCTTCTTGCCACCGAATGCCCACTCCGCCAGGTTGAGCAGATTACCCGATGACTCGAAGTTGGCACGCATCAGTGTGGCGTTGCCGTTGATGTTCTTATTCTGGTTGTTGTAGGTGTAACTTGCCGATAATCCGACGATTGCCTGCGTGAGGTAACTCTGGCGCAGGTACTCATTCTCGAGCGACGAGAAGAAGTTTTCGTCCATATATCCCACTCTAATCCAATTGATGTCCAGCGGGCGGAGTTGGTACGAGTAGCGGCCATTCAGACTTCGCCACGAGTATGCCCACGCCACGCGCGAGAGGTCGCGACGATAGTAGGGGCGGTCCTGATAGTTGAACGATAGTTCCAACTTCGTGCGTGGCATATTGATGTTGCGCGTCGAGATGTTGAATGGCGAGATGAAGCGTGGAAACTGCATGCCCAGCGTCAAACCCACCTCATTTGCACGGCGTCGCAGAGTGCTCGGCGCCTTCATATACTCGTAACCGAATGTGAGTGCAGCGTTGAATGTCTCCACGCCTCGGAAGAGGTTGCGGTTCTGGTAGCCCACGGTGGTGCTCAAGCCGTAAAAACTCGATGTGGTGCTTCCCTCAAGTTCGATGTTGAAGCCCTGCTTGAGTGTTGGCGAGCAGAGGATGTAGCACTTCAGGCGACCCTCGCTGATGTTCTCGAAGTTGCGGGGCGAATATGCCGAGCGACCCTCGCCAGCGTAGTGCGAGACGATTGAGTCACCCTCCTGTGGCAACTCCTCGAAGGCGATGCGGGCGCTCTTGAAGTAGCCGAGCGACATAATCTCGCTATATGTGCGGTCCACCTGCGATGAGTTGTAGGTGGTGTTTGGTGTCAGCGGAATTGCCGAGTGCAGCACCGCGGGGCGCACATTTGGCCTGCCCTGCGATATGATGTTCAGACCCTGATAGTGCGTTGTGTCGTGCAACATCTTGCGATACTCGTCGGCAGCGATGGCGGGGTCGTAGTCGGGCACAACATTAATCTCGTTGATTGAGTAGATGCGGTTGTTCGCCATGATGGCCCTGCCGCGCTCGTCATATCCCGTAATGTTACGCTTGATAATCATCCTGATGCCCGCCTTGCGCTCGCCCTGAAGGGTATCGACACGGTATTCGATGTTATTGATTGAGAAGTTGTAGTAACCTCTGTTGTTCAGATAGTTAGTGATTCTCTCGCGCTCCTTTTCCAGCGAGGTGATGTCGAAAATCTCACCCACACGCAGCAGCGACGATGCGGTGTCGGCCTCGATTACGGGGGCTAACTGCTTGTCGCGGAAGTCGTACGAAAGGCTACTGATGCGATATGGCTCGCCCTGATGTGTGCGGTAGGTGACATAGGCGCGCTTGGGGCGGCGTGTGGTGTCAATCTCATACTCCACCTGCGAGCGGTAGTAGCCGCGCGAGTCCATATATGTCTTTAGGTTCTGCGCGCTCTTGTGTGTGAGCGACACATCCAGCAGGACGGGCTCCTCGCCCACCTTGCGCTTGAGGTTGTTCCACCAGTTATTCTTCTTTGGGTTGGCGAGGTTGTGCGCCCACACATAGAAGTTGGTGCCGAGGAAACGCTTGTTGGGCGTCTGGCGCACATACTGCTCCATCGTGTAGGAGGTGATGCGCTCATCCTTTGGCGTGTGCTTGTCGTCGTCGATGGTGACGCGTTGCAGGAAGTACTCGCCCTCGGAGAGTTTGCGCGTGACGCTACACGCCGAGCACATAATGCCCAGCGCCACGACCATCATCAATCTCAACCAAAAGCCTCTCATTCGTTATCCTATTGTCTCGACGAAGCGCTTGTAAGCCTCCTCCTCGATGTTGTAAATCTTACTCTTTGCAATGCCTTGCAACTCCTCGCCGTTCCACTCTGCTGTGCCGCTCCACATATATGTTGCGTTACCCGTCAGGCGCGTTGTAATCTTCTCGCCATTAATTGTGCAGAGGCAGCGCACCATACCGCCACGATTATAGACATCAATCTGCTTGCCTTCGTGGCAGATGCCCAGCAGCGTCGCCGCCGTAGAACTTGCTGTCATCGCCGTACCGCACGAGTAGGTTATGCCCGCGCCACGCTCGTAGGTGGCAACGAAGATGGCATTCTCGCCGCACTTTTTGTATAGGCTCACATTTATGCCCTTCGGGAAATCCTCCTTTAGGCGTGTCACGCTCTCGCCCAGCACCACCAGACGCTCCATATCAATCTCCTCGACCGCCGCCACGATGTGAGGGTTGCCCAGGTTGAGAGCCGTAAAGCGGATGTCGTCGCCCAGCGAAGGAATAGCCTTGCCGATGAAGTTATCTGCGCCCTTGGCGAAGCCGAAGTCGGGGCTTGTCAGGCGCACGCTGATATCTACGCCATAGGTCTCAATCTCGCCGTTGAGGAGTTCCGCCTTGCGCGTGGGGTAGAGCCCTCCGCCCGATGTGAGGGTGAACTCGTCGCAGTCGATGTAGCGCTCACGCACCAGACGCGCCACGCAACGGATGCCGTTGCCGCACATCTCCGCCTCCGAGCCGTCGGGGTTGAACATACGCATCGCGTAGTGCTCGCCCGCCTTCACTACATAAAGTATGCCGTCGGCAGACTCTACATCTCTGTGGGCGCACACCTGACGAGCAAAAGCCGCCATATCGCCCACGATGTTTCCGCCGACCATATCGACCATAATGAACTTATTGCCAGAGCCGTGGCATTTGATTATCTCTATCTGCATTGTGTGCCTAATTTATTCTCCAAAAATAAGAATATTTCGCACGATAAACAAATAAATTTTCTACAACTCGACGCTTCGGGGCTTTGCGGGTGATAAATATTTTTGTTTTCGCAAATTTTTACCTAATTTTACACAACTAAATAGTTTATCAGATGAAAGAGAAATTTGTTATGGCAGGCTCGACTGCCCTCCATATTGCCGATTCGCTCAAGGGCGAGAAGTGTGTTGTGCTGTTGCACGGTTACCTTGAGTCGATGTATGTGTGGGATGATTTTCTTCCCCTGCTGACCCCAAAGGTGCGAGTGATTACGGCGGATATCCCTGGTCACGGCGTCTCTGTGGTGAATGGCGAGGTGCACACTATGGAGTGGATTGCCGATGTGCTGCACGATATGCTGGATGCCATTGGCGTAGAGAAGGTGACGCTGGTGGGTCACTCTATGGGCGGATATATCTCGCTGGCGTTCTGCGCGAAGTATCCCGAAAGATTGGATGGTGTGGTGCTGTTGAGCTCTTCGCCAAACCCTGATACCGAGCAGAAGCGCGAGAATCGTCGCCGCGAGATTGCGTTGGTAAAAGCGGGCAAGAAGGATGCGCTGGCGCGTGTTGCTCCCGAGACTGGCTTTGCGCCTCACAACCGCAAGCGTCTGAAGAGTTATATCGACGACTTGGTGGAGTGCGTTCATGTCACCGAGGACGAGGGTATTGTGGCACTGCTGGGCGGTATGATTGAGCGAGTGGACCAGAACGAGATGTTGCGCAACTCAGCGGTGAAGCAACTCTTCATCCTGGGCAAGCACGATGCCTACATCCCTGTGGAGGCTGCCGAGGAGTTTATTGCCCGCAATCCGCAGGCAAAGGTGGCGTGGCTTGAGAACTCGGGCCATATGGGATTTATCGAGGAGCCCGAGGCGTGTGCCGAGGCGTTGCTGGAGTTTGTAGAGTAGCGAAAGTTGCCTAAAAAGGTAATTTTGGTGTCAGGCTTGCTCTCAAAGTCCTCATTTACGCCCAGTAAACTGCGGCTTTTCGAGCCTCGCCTTCCTAAAAATTCCTCTTTTTATACAACTTTTGGTGTAGGGGATACAAAAAACAAGAGGGAACTGCGTCCAGTTCCCTCTTATTTTTCTGATGAAATCAGAAAATTAAGCATACTTGAATGTTGACTCGTCTGATACTGTCAACTTCTTGCGTCCCTTTGCACGACGCGCTGCCAATACCTTGCGACCATTGGCAGTAGCCATTCTCTGACGGAATCCATGCTTGTTGATTCTCTTACGACGAGAAGGCTGGTAAGTTCTTTTCATTGCCATAACGATATCGTTTTTGTGTTTGTTTCACTTATTCCGCTAAAACCGTGCGTAGCATAGTCTTTGCGAGGTGCAAAGGTAAAACGATTTTTCTTATTTAACAAAATATTTGCAAATAAATTTACCTCCACCCGTTGCATTTTGGCGTTTGGAGGGCGTAAAAAGTCATATTTTCGCCATCCGCCACCCGCTTTTGCCCTGCGCGAGAACCACTCAAGGCTACATATTCTTGAACAAATCGACCTCGCCGCGCTCCACCTTTCTGTACATCGCCGCCAACTCGGCAATCACTGGCGAGACCAGTTCGATGGTGTCGTTGATAGCCTCGGCGCGCTTCTTGTCGCCCTTGATGCGGTAGAGCATCGCGGCATAGAGTGCGCGGAAGCATAGTTCGGTGTCGCACACATCCTCCTTCTTTACCAGCGTGCGAAGCATAGGCAACTGCGGCGCCAGGGTCTGGAATGTCTTGCGGTAGTGCTCGCCGATAGGGTTCTGCATCAACTGAAGATGCAGATTGTGCATATCGCCGATGAGGTGGAGCGTGTGCTCAAGGTGTCCGCTCTCCTCCTTACCCTCCTTGCGTAGAAGGTTCACAATGTCCATATACCACAGAAGGAAGATGTGCTTCTGCTCCTCATCGACCTGTCGTGGCGCGACCAGTTGTGAGTAAATCGCCTCGGGGCTGAACTGCAACGCCCTCAAAAGGTCCTCAATCTGCCACAGATAGAGTATATATTCGGCTATGTTCTCCTTGCGTTTTGCTTGTGCTATATCCATAGTATCAGAAATTCAAAATTTAGAATTCAAAATTCAAAATTACATTATTGCAAGCCCCAGTCGCGGGCGTTTGCCTCGTGCTTGGGGGCATTCTTTACATTGGCGAAGAACTCGAAGCCCGTCAGGCGCTCCAACTCCTCGATTGAAATCATCTCCTCGGCCGATGGCTTGCGACCCTGCGCCGAGCGGTGACCCACGATAAATGCGGCGCACTTTAACTCCTGCGCCTTACACTCCCTGACGCTCTTGCCCGAGCGACCACTGCGGGTGCGAAGCAGCGCCTTGTAGTATGCCGTAGGCACGCCCACGCGCTTCGAGTCGTTGCGGTTGGAGTGTGTTGTGGGCTTGATTACAGTGCCGTCGGTATCCTCATACTCCGTAAAGAGGCAACCCGTAACCACATAGAGCGTGTCGGCGCACAACTGCCTATCGACAAACGCCTCGAGGTTGTTCCATGCACCGCCCCACGCATTGAAGCCGTCGCGCAACTGGGGCGCGATGTTGCTCACATAGAATGTCTGGATGTTCGCCTCGCGTGACGAGGTGCGCTCCGCCGAGCCGAGCAGATGACCGCGCGAGTACTCTCCGCCGTAGGAGCGGCTCAAAAGCGGTTGTATGTTGGTTGGTAACTTGGGGTCGGACTGATAACTGTCGGTGCGCTCGATGTCGCCCGTATAGGAGCGGTGCAACGGCGCTGCGACCCACAACGGACATCGCAACTCGCGACTAAAGCAGGCGGTGTAGGTGCGGCGGTTGTCGCGTGAGTCCTCCTCGCTGATTGTGTGGTAGGCGTAGTAGAGGTCCTTATCCTCCACCTCGGCAGGCAACTCCGCCCAGCCCGTGCGCTTCGCCTTTTTGCGTGGCGCGGCAGAACTTGCAGAACTCTCTGCGGTGTTTTCTGCGCTTGCGGTCTCCTCCTCGCCCGAAAAATCGACAAGTGTGGTTGCACCCTGTCGGTCGGTGTCGGGTGCGACATAATTATTGTATATGTATCGTCCGCCCACCAGCAGTGCGGCAAGCACCAGGTACATCAGTCCGCGACTCGCTGGCAATTTTTTTGTTCTGTGTCTCATTACTCTCTGTTTCGTGAGTCAATCCAAATCGTTACTGGACCGTCGTTGATAAGTTCCACCTTCATATCTGCGCCGAACTCGCCCGTAGCGACACTCTTGCCCAGAGCCTGCTCAACCGATGCCACGAACTTCTCGTACATCGGGCGCGAGATAGCCTCTCCTGCGGCGCGGAAGTATGATGGGCGGTTACCCTTCTTTGTTGAGGCGTGGAGCGTGAACTGGCTCACCACCATCACCTCGCCCCCAATTTGCTGCACATCGAGGTTCATCACGCCCGCCTCATCATCGAAGATGCGCAGGCGCAACAACTTGCCTGTGAGCCAATCTATATCCTCCTGGGTGTCAGCCTCCTCGATGCCTACAAGCACCATCAGACCCTTGCCTATGGCGCTGCGTACCTCACCCTCGATGGTGACCGAGGCGTGGCTGACGCGCTGAATCAGTAATCTCATCTCTAAAGTCGGTTAAAGTCCCTCGAAAAACTCCCACAGATTATCCTTTGGCGTAGGCGCTGTGATGCTGATAGGCTCCTTGCGTACCGGGTGCAGGAACTCCACCTTGCGTGAGTGCAGCGAGATGCCGCCATCGGGGTTAGAGCGCTTTGCGCCATACTTCAGGTCGCCCTTGATTGAGCAGCCAATCTTCGAGAGTTGGGCGCGAATCTGGTGGTGACGACCCGTCAGGAGTTCCACCTCGAGCAGCGTGTAGCGTGTCGAGCAGCCGAGTAACTTGTAATTCAGCATCGCCTTCTTGCCATCGGCCTTTGGCTTGTCGTAGGCGCGTGAGCGGTTTGTGCGGCCATCGCGCACGATGTAGTGCGTGAGGCTTGCCTCGTCGTGCTGTGGGCGTGCCTCCACGATAGCCCAGTAGGTCTTGTGAATCTCGCCGTTGCGAATCATCTCGTTGAGGCGTGTGAGGGCCTTCGATGTCTTGGCGAACATCACAGCGCCACTCACTGGGCGGTCGATGCGGTGCACCACGCCGAGGAACACATCTCCAGGCTTATGGTCGCGCACCTTAATCAAGGTCTTGATGTCATTCTCGAGTGCCTCGTCGCACTCCTTGTCGGGTTGAACCAACTCGCCACAACGCTTGTTGATAACAATGATGTGGTTATCTTCGTAGAGTATATCTTTTGGATGTATCATAGTCTAAAGTTTGAACGAAAATGGTAGCAAGGCTTCTGCCGAACCGACGACGGTAGCCGTCTCTGCGCCACTCATAATGATGCGGATGGGTCTCTGCTGACGATGCTCGGCATCGAGCAGGGTCTGTCGGCAGCCGCCGCAGGGGTAGCACTCCCTCGGTGCGGGGTCGGATGCTATGGCGAGTGATTCGATTGCGCGGTCGGCGTATGAGGTCTGCAAGTTATAGAGCAAAACCCTCTCGGCGCACATTCCCGAAGGATAGACCTCGCTCTCGCAGTTTGCCGCCGAGACAATCTCGCCGCCAGCGAGTCGTGCCGCCGCTCCCACGCGGAATCCAGAGTAGGGGGCGTGTGCCTTCGCTGTTGCCGCTCGTGCCGCCTCCACAAGGGTGCGGTCCGCCTCGGGCATAGCCTCCAGGGAGTCGAAATGGTCGAATGTGAAGTTAAAAATCTTCTCCATAGCAGTTGCTTATCTAACGATGAGAGCAAAGATAGTATATTGCCGCCACGCAAACAAATTTTCGGCGATAATTTGAATTTATTTCCCTTATAAGGGAACTCTCTGTCGTTTTATTGTGTATATTTGTCGGATAAATTGAAAGTTGAATTTCTAAAAGAGAGAATTATGAAGCGGGTGATTTTGTTTTTGGCGGTGATGATGTTGGGAGTGGTGAGTGCATCGGCTCAAAAGAGTCCCTACAACTACTATAAGCCGGGTTACTGGGGTAATGTCGAGTTTTTGGGTGGCGTAGCGATGGGTGGCGGTAGTGATATCGGCGGCAGCACGACACACGGATATTGCTTTGGTAGCGGTGTTGCGATGGGTATGGGTGTCGGTGTCTATTGCGATGTCAATCAGGTGGCATACTACATCAATGTCCCAATCTTCGTGGAGACAAAATACTCTCCTTTGAGGGGCGGCAGTTCGCCATTTGTCTCGCTCCGTACGGGTATGAGCGTGACCGACTGGTTGCAGCCTGGATTTTACCTCTCGCCCGCCCTTGGTTTTGATATCAAGCGGTTTTCTCTGTTTGCGCGCTACGGTTTTAACCTCTATCCCGTAGTGGTGGATATTGATGTGCCCGCATTGGATATAAATATGTCGGCCGACGCACACCTAAAGTCGCACACTTTGTCGGTTGGCTTTGCGGTTAATTTCTAAAGTAGGAAAGGAAGAATGAAGAGACTGATTTGCATCTTGTTTTGTGCCGCGGCGTTGGTTGCCTGCCGAGGTGGCTTTACGGCCGAGGAGCGCGAGGTGATATATCGTGGTGAGGGGGATATTATGCGTGTGATGAGCATTGCCGACACCGCCGACTCGTTGCTGTTGCGTCGCGAGTGCCAGCCTATGGTGGAGCAGATGGTGGGCAGCGAGGAGTTGCAGACCTTGTGCCGCCGTATGCTCGCTACGGTGAACGACCCCGAGAACGAGGGCGTGGGCATCGCCGCACCGCAGGTGGGTGTGTCGTGCAGGATGGTTGCCGTTCAGCGCTATGACAAGCAGGGTGCGCCCTTCGAGTTCTTCCTCAATCCCGAGATTGTCGCAATGCTCGGCGAGAAGCAGTTGGGTGGCGAGGGATGCCTCTCGGTTCCCGATATGCGTGGCGAGGTGATGCGCGCGTGGAGCATTGTGCTAAAGTATCGTGACCTCGATTTTGTGGAGCAGACCGATACCGTGAATGGCTTTACGGCGGTCATCTTCCAGCACGAGGTGGACCACCTGGATGGCGTGTTGTATATTGATAGAATGGAAAAATAGAGCGAATTATGTCGTTGAAGATAAAGATTTTATGTGTTGTGTTGAGCCTTGCGATGCTCGCCCCCGCGTGGTTGGGCGGTACGGGCTTGACGCTGCTGGTGGCACTGGTGCCGCTGATGATGATTAGTGCCTCATACTCCGACTCCGCGCGCGACTGGTGGCGTATGGCGGGGTGGGCGGCGCTCACATTTGTGTTGTGGAATGCCGCTACGATATGGTGGGTGTGGATTGCTACGCCCGCAGGACCTATCACGGCTACGCTCTTCTCGACATTCTGGAATTTGGTGGGCTTTATGCTCTACCACTACACCTCAAAGCGCACCTCGCGCGCAGTGGCTTACACCCTTTTGGCTACGGCGTGGGTCGCAACCGAGTATCTCTACACCAGCGCCGAGGTGCTCTCGTTCCCTTGGCTGACGCTCGGCAATGGCTTCTCGGGCGATGTGTGGGCGGTGCAGTGGTACTCCGCAACGGGAGTCTTTGGCGGCTCGTTGTGGGTGATGCTCTCCAACATTGCTATCTTCGAGGCTATCATCCGCCGAGGTAGGTGGGCTACGGTGAGGGCGGCATTGGTTGTGGTTGTGCCGATTGCCGTGTCGCTTGCTATGTACTGGGGCTATGAGCCATCCGATGAGAAGGTTAAGGTGTCGGTGTTGCAGCCAAATGTAGATTGTTACGAAGAGAAGTTCAGCGGGACTGCCGCTGCGCAGACACAAAATATTGTAGAGCTCCTCTCGCAGACCCCTGCAGAGAGTGTTGTGGCAGTTTTGCCCGAGACCGCTCTGCCTGAGCAGTTGGACGATGACGAGCCGTTGCAGGGTCGCATCATATCGTCGCTTGCCGATGTCATCCACGCCGAGCACCCCTCGACGATGCTGGTGATGGGCGCGACGACCATCAAGCATTACGACTCGCAGACCAAGCCAACCCCCACGGCGCGAGTAAGTTGGGGCACATATTACGATGTCTATAACTCTGCCGTTGCGGTGAATGCCGCCACAGCGAACAACCTCCACCACAAGATGCGTCTTGTGATTGGCGTTGAGGCTATGCCGTTTACGGGCTTCCTCGACAGGTTTGTCGACTTGGGTGGTATCACGGGTCAGTTGGGCAGAAACGATAAGGCTACGGTGTTTGAAAATGGTGGCGTAAAGTTCGGTCCTGCAATATGTTACGAAGGTATCTACGGCGACTGCTTCGCCCGCTTTGCGCGTGAGGGCGCCGAGGCGATGCTGGTGATGTCGAACGATGGCTGGTGGGGTAATACGCCTGGTCATAAGTGTCTGTTCGACTACTGTCGTCTGCGTGCCATTGAGACCCGCCGCAGTATTTCCCGCAGTGCCAATACGGGCGTGTCGGGCTTCATTACGCCTCGTGGCGATGTGTTGCAGAGCCTCGGCTGGGACGAGCGCGGTGTGCTGACCCAGGAGGTTGAGGTGCGCGAGGATGTGACCCCTTATGTTGCCTATGGCGACTGGGTGGGCAGAATGTCGTTGCTCATCGCTCTGCTCGGCGTACTCTACTATTCGGCTTATCGTATCAAACGCAAAAATCATCTTGTATGACCTACTCGGAAACAATAGATTTTCTTTTCAATCAAGTGACCTCGTTCCAGCAGGTGGGTGCTGACGCCTACAAGCCAGGTCTGGAGCGCATCGAGGAGTTCTGCCGCTTGCTTGGCAACCCTCATCACGACTACCACACAATCCACATCGCGGGCACAAACGGCAAGGGCTCGACCTCGCACATCATCGCCTCGGTGCTTCAGCACTCGGGCTATCGTGTGGGTCTGTTCACCTCGCCCCACCTGAAGGATTTTCGTGAGAGAGTGCGTGTCGATGGCGAGATGATTTCCGAGCAGGAGGTGGTCGCGTTTGTAGAGAATCATCTAAAAGATATTCAGCGACTTGGACTCTCGTTCTTTGAGATTACGGCGGCGATGGCGTTTGCCCACTTCGCCCAGAGCGATGTCGAGGTGGCTATTATCGAGACGGGTCTTGGCGGTCGTCTGGATGCAACAAATATAATCACTCCGCTGGCGAGCATTATCACCAACATCGGTCTTGACCACACCGACCTTCTGGGTAATACACTGGAGGCTATTGCTGGCGAGAAGGCGGGCATAATCAAGGCGGGCGTGCCTGTCATTGTGGGCGAGCACGGCGAGCAGGTGGATGCGGTCTTTGAGCGCGTGGCGCGTGAGAAGGGTGCGCCGCTAAAGTATGCACAGGATGAGGTCGGCCTGCTTGAGCAGACGAATGAGGAGGAGATGCAACGATTTAAGTTGTTGCGTGTGCGCGATGGCGCGGAATATACCCTGCTGCTCGACCTGCAAGGCGAGTATCAGTCAAACAATATCCGTACGGCGTGTGCGGCGCTCGATGTTCTGCATTGTGCCTCGCCGCTGACTATTCCTCGCCGAGCCTTGTTGGCGGGTCTGCGCTCGGTTGTGGCGACTACCCATCTGAAGGGTCGCTGGCAGGTGCTCTCGCGTGAGCCTTTGGTGGTGTGCGACACTGGTCATAATGCTCACGGAATCAAATATGTAGCGCGCCGATTGGAGTCGCTCGCATCGAACTACGATAAGCTCTATTGCATTGTTGGCTTTGCCAAGGATAAGGCTTTGGGAGAGGTGTTGCCGCTGCTGCCAAAGTCGGCTAATTATATCTTCAGCGAGGCTGCTTCGCCCCGCGCAATGAAGGCGGAGGCGCTGAAGGAGCGAGCAGGCGAGTTTGGCTTGCAGGGCGTTGCCGTAGATAGCGTGGCGGGCGCAATCGCCTACGCCAAGGGCATAGCGACTGCGGCAGATGCAATCTTTATCGGTGGAAGTAACTTTGTTGTCGGCGAGATACCAGAGTTGTAGCGCTATTGTCTTTCGCGCAGCGAGCCTATGGTGTAGAGTACAGCCACAACGGCACAGCCAATCAGCGAGAGGCGTATGCGGCGCGTAAGGAAGAAGAAAATCACAAACATAATCATCATACCCACCACCAGCGTCGTCCACTGAAATCCAGAGTAACGGCGGTATTTGCGTGGTGTGAAGTTTGAGCCATACTTGGCGATGGAGAAATAGACTGTACCCGAGGCGCGCTTGCGTAAGCCGTTGAATTTCAGCAGGGCAAGGAAGTGCTTTGAGTCGGGACAGTCGCTGTCGTAGAGCGTGTGCCACCCCGCGGGTCGCTCCTCGCGCCACTCGCCCGCCTGCATCACCCAGCGGTCGGGGTTTGAGGTGGTGTGGGTCGTGATGCCGACGCCGTGTCGCAGACCATCCTCGTCCAGTTCGCCGATGTAGTAACCATCTTTCCACTCCTTGAACTGCATACTCTCCTGGCGCTCTGCCACATAGTCGAGATTCTCCATAAGCAGGTTGCGGGCGTCACGATTTAGTTCGTGACCCCAGTCGCGTATCTTGCGCCTAACGAGCGAACGATACCACTCAATCTCCTTTATGGCTGCCTCGCGATTCATTCTATTTTACTCTCTCGAATGGTCCATTCTCGCTACCTGTCAGGCGGTGCAGACGCAGGTTGCTGCCCTCGCCCTCCTGGGTGGCGTAGTTGAACGATATGTAGTAATATCCCTTGCCGATGGGGTAGAAGCCCGTTGAGCCCGCGCCGAACATCCAACCGCGAGTGCCCGAAGCCTCATCCACAAGGCTTGGTATGCGCTGCTGGAGCGGAATAACTGCGCCCTCGGCGATGTATGGAATGCCCTCAAGAGGCTGTGTTACGGGTTTAATCTTGCCATCAACGGCGAAGAGCGAGTAGTTGGGATAATTGCGCTTTCTGCCTGGATAGACCGCCATCCACCACACCTTCTGCTCCTTGTCATACTCAAGATTCTGTACGCCGTAGGATGTGTTGCCCGTATAGGCGTAGTACTCGCCATCGGGTGCGTCGGGACCCACCTGGTGCATATCCGAGGCCTGCGCCAGCGGGCGCTCGTACTTCTTCCAGTCGGTCACATCGTACTGATGCAGCACCTGATAGTTATTATCGTTGCGCTTTGTGTCGCTATATACGCCGTAGGCTACCGTAAGGTATTGCTTGCCGCCCTTCTTGCCGAACTTTGGACCGAAACTAACACCGTCGATACCACTGCAACCGAGGCGGTGGCGGAACTTACCCTCGGGCGTTGTGACCGAAGCGGAGTAGTCATCCAGCACACGCTTGAGGTGTACGGTAGTGACCACGCCCTCCTCGCTTGGGAGGATGCCCTCGCGGTCAATCTTCGCGCAGTCGAAGATGGCGATGTAGAATGCGTTGGGGATTTTCGTGGTGCTCTTCTCTCGGAGCATAATACTCTTGCCGATTGAGTCATCCTTATACTCCAACGAGCCATACACTCTGCCCTCCTTCTCGTTGAACGAGAGGTCGCCCAGGTGACCCACCAGACCCACCACCGAGCCGAGGATGTTACCTTGCAGGTCGGTCTTGATGAGCATTGTGGTGTATGAGAGGTAGAGGTGCTGATTTTTCTTGTCGTATGCTATGCCCTGAATGTGACCCGACTTGAATGGTCCCGACTCAATATTTGCGGGCAGGGTCTGTGCCGATGAGGGTTGTGCAACCGCGAAAATCATTGCGGTGAAAATCAAAATGGCGAATATGCGCTTCATAGAGTTGTAGTTTTTTGGTTGTTCCTTTATGCGAAGATACTATTTTTTTTCAGAATGGAAAAACTTTTATATATTTGCTTAATTAATATCCTCAAATGATGTCACACCTCTATGCCGATATAGTCCTGCCATTGGCGCAGCCAGCATACTCCTACTCTGTCCCTGCGGGGTTGGAGTTGAGGGAGGGCGATGCTGTGGCTGTGCAGTTTGGTGCGCGCTATATCTACACTGGCATCGTGTGGCGTCTGCACAATGAGCAACCCAACGCAAAGCGAGTGAAGGCTGTTGGGCGCAGATTGTATGATGTACCGCTGCTTAATGCCCACCAGATGCGCTTCTGGGAGTGGCTGGCGGAGTATTATATGTGTACGCTGGGTGAGGTGATGCGTATGGCGTTGCCCTCGCTCGTAAAGCCCCGCGGAGCCAACGAGGCGGAGTTCTTGGGTGCGGAGTTTTCTCCCCGCACAGAGCCCTATCTGGCACTTGCCGAGGAGTGGGCGGACGCCGAAAAGGTGGCTGCGGAGTGCGAGCGCATACGCCGCCGAGCACCACGCCGTGCAGAACTTTTGGAGCAGATAGCGCAGTTCGACCCTCGTCGTCGCAACGAGTTGGGCGAGATTCCACGCCGTCTGCTGGAGTGCGATGCGGCGCAGATTGCCGCCCTGCGTAAGGCGGGATATATAACCGTCGAGGAGCGTGAACGAAGGGTGGAACGCTCTGCGGATGTGGGATTTAACCTTCCCGAACTCTCTTTGGCCCAGCAGCGCGTGGCGGAGCAGATTTCTTCCTCTGCCGATGAGCATAAGGTGCATCTGCTGCACGGCATTACGGGTTCGGGCAAGACCGAGATATATATGCACTTCATCGCGCAGACGCTTGCTGCGGGTGGAGATGTTTTGTTGCTTGTGCCCGAGATTGCCCTCACCTCGCAACTTATCGAGCGTATGGAGCGCGTCTTTGGCTCGCGTGTGACGGCCTACCACTCCAAACTGACCGCTCTGCGCCGTACGGAAAACTATCTGCACCTGGCGCATAGTTCGGGTGGTGAGTTGGTCATTGGCGCAAGGTCGGCGTTGTTTCTGCCGATGAACAGATTGCAGTTGGTGGTGGTCGATGAGGAGCACGACTCAAGTTATAAGCAGAGCGACACCGCACCCCGCTATCAGGGTAGGGACTGTGCTGTTGTGCTCGCCTCGCTGGCGGGCGCACGGGTCATTCTGGGTAGTGCTACGCCCTCGCTTGAGAGTTATGCCAACGCGCAGTGGGGTAAGTATGGCTATTCGCGCCTTGAGGAGCGTTATGGCGAGTCGCGACCACCGAGGATAATCCTCTCGGACACGATGCGCTCGGTGAAGCGTGGCGAAAGAAAGAACCATTTTAATATTCAGTTAATCAACGCGATGCGTGATGCGCTGGGGTGTGGTGAGCAGGTTATGCTGTTCCAGAATCGCAGAGGTTTCACGCCCTTTGTGCAGTGTAGCGGATGTGGCTGGACGATGCGCTGCCCGCACTGCAATGTGACCCTCACGATGCACCGCACAACCAACCGTATGGAGTGCCACTATTGCGGCTATACGGCAAATGTTCCGCACTCGTGCCCGCAGTGCGAGACCGTCGATTTGAAGCCTATGGGCTTCGGTACGGAGCGCATCGAGGAGGCGGTGGCGGAGTTGTTCCCCGAGGCTCGCGTGGCGCGCCTTGACAGGGACACCTCGACCTCGCAGAGCGCCTATAATCGCATCGTTCGTGACTTCGAGAGTGGCGCGACCGACATCCTTGTCGGCACGCAGATGATAACCAAGGGCTTCGATTTTTCGCGTGTCTCGGTGGTGGGCGTTTTGAATGCCGACAACCTGATTTGCAGTCCCGATTTCCGCTCGTCGGAGCGCGCCTTCCAACTCCTCACGCAGGTGGCTGGTCGTGCAGGCCGTCGCGAGCAGGAGGGTACGGTGGTGGTGCAGACCTCCGAGGCGGAGCACCCCGTTCTGGGCTGGGTCGTAAGGGGCGACTATGACGCTATGGCGCGTAGTGAACTCGCTGAACGCCACGCCTTTAGTTATCCGCCATACTCCCATCTGATGATGTTCACCCTGCGCTCGGCGGATGCTATGCTTCTGCGCCGCGGCTCGGCGTGGTTTGCCGCCCGTATGCGCGAAAAGTTCGGTCGCAGAGTTTTTGGTCCAGTCGCTCCGCCCGTTGATAGGGTGAGAGGGGTCTATATCCTGCGTATAATGCTCAAGATTGAGAATGGTCGCTCGCTGTCGCGTGCAAGGGAGTTACTGCGCGAGTTACTCGGTGAGGCGGCGCAGCACGAGGAGTATAAATCGATAACCATCTCCATAGATGTCGATACTCAATGATATGATGCGTGATGTGCTCTCGCTCGTCATCCCCGCATCGTGCCCAGTGTGTGGCAAGAGGCTGGGCAGGGGCGAGGCGGTGGTGTGTGCATCGTGTGAGGTGACGGCTCCGCTGACCAATCTGTGGCGCGAGCCGCATAATCCTATGAATGAACGCTTTTGGGGATTGATGCCCGTCGAGAGGGCATCGGCCTTTCTGTGGTATGTCGAGGGTAGCGCGTGGCGCGATGTGGTGCACAACTTCAAGTACGGCGGTCAGTGGCGTGTGGCGTACAATATGGGCCGCTGGTTTGGCGCGGAGTTGCGCGAGAGCGGACTCTATGCCGATGTGGATGTGGTGGTGCCAGTGCCGTTGCACCTTGCAAGGCGTATGTGGCGAGGCTACAACCAGTCGGAGTACATAGCCCGAGGCATAGCCCGCGAGTTGGGTGTCAAGGTTGATACACGCAGTGTCGGCCGCCACCGATACAACTCAAGCCAGACCCACCACCGCAAGGTCGAGCGCTGGGATAATGTCGAGGGTATCTTCCGCGTGCGCCGCGCTGATGCTCTGCGTGGCAAGCATATCCTGCTGGTGGATGATGTTTTCACTACGGGCGCAACCATTATGTCGCTGGGCGAGACCATCTTACGCTCAATAGAGGATGTGCGTTTGAGCGTCGCCACGCTCGCCACATCGCGCCACAGTCTGCACATCAAACCCTAAAATGGGTTTATCAACAGTCGTCTGTTTAAAAATTTCTATAAATTCATCGCTTCTGATAGTTGTCGTTTGGGCAAAAATTGCTAATTTTGAAACTTGAAAACTTTTTTCGTTTTTCTATGGCAAAAGAATTTACCCCGTCGGCAGCAAATCGTGCCGCATACGATAAGTTGAGTGAAGCCCCCGTAGCGGGCACCGTACCGCCTCAAGCCGTTGAACTTGAGGAGGCAGTGTTGGGTGCGTTGATGTTGGAGCGCGATAGTATCATCGCCGTTCAGGAGTACATCACCGCCGACACATTCTACACCGAGGAGCATCGCCTCATCTACAAGGCTATTGAGTCTTTGTCGGCAGAGTTGAAGCCTATCGACCTCTACACCGTGACCGAGCGCCTCAAGGTGCGTAAGGAACTCAAGAAGGTGGGTGGCGCGGCATACCTCGCGCAACTCACGCAGAAGGTCGGCTCGGCTGCCAATGTGGAGTTTCACGCCAAGATTATCGCCCAGAAGTATGTTCAGCGCGAACTTATCCGCTCGGCTACGGAGATTCAGCGTCGCTCCTACGACGAGGATCAGGATGTGACCGACCTTATCGGCTTTGCCGAGGGCGAAATCTTCAAGGTTGCCGAGGGTCATGTGAAGCGTTCGGTTCAGAACGCCAAGGATATCCTTGCCAAGGCGCTGGCGCAGATTGAGGAGGCGAGCAAGAACACCTCGGCCTTCAATGGTGTGCCTTCTGGTTTTATGGCACTCGACCGCGTTACGATGGGCTGGCAGCCAAGTGACCTTATCATCATCGCGGCGCGTCCGTCAATGGGTAAGACCGCCTTCGTACTCTCGATGGCGCGAAATATGGCAATCGAGCATCAGGCGCCTGTGGCCTTCTTCTCGCTTGAGATGTCGGCGGTGCAGTTGATGATGCGTCTGATTGTGGCCGAGACAGGTCTTTACAGCAACGATATCAAGTCGGGACGCCTCACGCCCGAGCAGTGGCGACACTTGGAGAGCGCAACGAAGCCTCTGGGTAGCGCACCGCTCTATGTCGATGACACGCCAGCGTTGTCGGTCTTTGAGTTCCGCTCAAAGGCGCGCCGACTCAAGATTCATAACGACATCAAGGTTATCATCATCGACTACTTGCAGTTGATGACCGGTAGTCAGGATAGCAAGAACGGCGGTAACCGTGAGCAGGAGGTGGCTTTCATCTCGCGTACTCTTAAGGCTATCGCCAAGGAGTTGAATGTGCCTATGCTGGCACTTTCGCAGTTGAGCCGTGCTACGGAGCAGCGTGGTGGTTCAAAGCGACCCCAGTTGAGTGACCTCCGTGAGTCGGGAGCAATCGAGCAGGATGCCGACATCGTGGCATTCATCCACCGCCCCGAGTATTACGGTATGAACACCGACGAGAACGGCTTGCCTACGGCGGGTCTGGCGGAGATTATCCTCGCCAAGCACCGTAATGGTGCGGTGTGCGATGTGAAGTTGCGCTTCCTGAAGGACCAGGCGCGCTTCGCCGATATGGAGGCCGACGAGCACTCTACCGCAGCCGACCCAATGGGTGGTGGCGGAGGTGCACCAGCCTACAACTATGTGGAGAACAGTATGGGCGGAATGTCGGTGGGCGACATCGTCGATGATATGCCTGGTGGAATGGGCGGCGCTATGGCGGGCGGCCTTGGCTCGGCTATGGGTGGCGGTGAGTTTGACCTCGCCCCTGCGATGCCAACCAACCCACATCAGCAGGTTCCGCTCTCTGACGAGCCTCCTTTCTAACGATTAACACTTTGCGGCTATGGTTGTGAGGACTTCTACTGGAGCGATTTCGGGTATCGGCGCTGTGATGGTCACTGTCGAGGTGAGCATTACGGGTGGCGGTCTGGGTCTGTTTCTGGTGGGTCTGCCCGACAATGCTGTGAAGGAGAGTGAGCAGCGCATCCGCGCGGCGTTCGATAACTCGGGTTATCGTATGACGGTGCGTAAGTGCGTGGTGAACCTTGCACCAGCCGACCTTCGCAAGGAGGGCTCGGGCTTTGATTTGCCCATTGCGGTGGCTATCCTTGCCGCGACAGAGCAGTTGTCTGCCGAGGCGCTGGAGGATGCGGTCTTTGTGGGTGAGTTGTCGCTCGACGGCTCAATTCGCGGTGTGAAGGGCGTGTTGCCTGTGGCTGCCGAGGCGCGAGCGCAGGGTTTCAAGAAGATTTATGTGCCCCAGGAGAATGCTGTCGAGGCGGCGGTTGTCGAGGGCATCGATGTATATGCTGTGGAGTCGCTTGCCGAGTTGGCGGCGGTGCTCAATGGCGAGAAGGAGTTGCTTCCAGTGGTGGGCGAGTTGGCCGCCGAGTATGAGAGCGACGACTATGTGGATGACTTCGCCGATGTGAAGGGTCAGGCGCTTGTGAAGCGAGCGATGGAGATTGCTGCCGCGGGAGGTCACAATGTGATAATGATAGGCCCTCCTGGCTCGGGAAAGACTATGCTGGCACGACGAATGCCATCAATCCTTCCGCCGATGAGCCGCGAGGAGGCGCTGGAGACTACGAAGATACACTCTGTGGCGGGCAAGTTGGGTACGATGCGTGGCTTGATGCGCCATCGTCCGTTTCGCGCACCCCACCATCTCGCCTCACCCGTGGCGTTGATTGGTGGTGGTCAGAACCCGCAGCCTGGCGAGGTGTCGCTGGCACACAACGGAGTGCTCTTTCTGGATGAGTTGCCAGAGTTTGGTCACGGCGTGCTGGAGGTGTTGCGTCAGCCGCTGGAGGATAAACATATCTCGATTGCCCGTGCGCGTTATGCGGTGGAGTATCCGTCTAACTTCACGCTCGTGGCGTCGATGAACCCCTGCCCTTGCGGCTACTACAACCACCCCACGAAGGAGTGCAGTTGCTCTGCGGCGGCGGTGCATCGTTACCTGGGCAGGGTGTCGGGTCCGCTGATGGATAGAATTGATTTGCATGTCGAGGTTACGCCCGTATCGCGTGAGGAGATGTCGTCGGCGGAGGTTGCCGAGTCGAGCGCATCCATCAGGGAGCGCGTCATCAGGGCGCGACAGGTGCAGGCACAGCGTTTTAAGGGTCTGGGCATCTATACCAACACGATGATGTCGTCGGCTATGTTGCGTAAGTTCTGCCCCCTGACCGAGGCGGCGCGTCGTCTGCTTGATGCGGCGATGGAGCGACTGCAATTATCGGCTCGTGCCTACGACAGAATCATCAAGGTGGCACGCACGATTGCCGACCTCGAGGACTCGGCGGACATCCAGCCTGCCCATATCTCCGAGGCCATAGGCTATCGCTCACTCGACAGAGAGAGTTGGGGAAGATAGGGGAATTCAAAATTTAGAATTCAAAATTCAAAATTGGGTTTTGATGATAGAATAGGGTTGAATTTTGACTCTATATAAAATTAGAAAATATATACAGAAAAAAGATGAAAAGAGTAATATTGTCTGGCGGTGGAACGGGAGGTCATATCTATCCCGCGGTGGCTGTTGCCGAGGAACTGAAGCGTCGACATAAGGATAAGGTTGAGATACTCTTTGTGGGTGCCGAAGGCAAGATGGAGATGGAGAAGATTCCCGCACTGGGATACGATATAGTCGGTCTGCCTATCGCTGGTATGCAGCGCAGACTTGACCCCAAGAATGTGCTTGTACCCTGGAAGGTGGTGCGTAGCGTGAGCAAGGCAAAGAGCATCATCCGCGACTTCTCGGCAGATGTTGTGGTGGGCTTTGGTGGCTATGCCAGCGCGCCAGTGCTGTGGGCGGCACAGCGTATGGGTGTGCCCACCGTCATTCAGGAGCAGAACTCACACGCGGGCGTGACGAACAAGATTCTCTCGCGCCGAGCACGCAGAATATGCGTTGCGTATGACGATATGGAGCGCTTTTTCCGCGCTGACCGCATCATTATGACGGGTAATCCTCTGCGTGGCAGTTTCGCCCCAAAAACAGAGAAGAGTCAGGAGGCCTTGGCGCACTATGGCTTTAGAGCGGATTTGCCTACGCTGCTCGTGGTGGGTGGCTCGCTCGGTACACGCACGCTCAACGAGATGATGAAGAGTTGGATACTTACTCTCGATGGCGAAGCCCCCGTGCAGGTCATCTGGCAGACTGGTAAGTTCTACGAGGCGGAGATGCAGGCCTTTTTGAAGGAGCACCCAACGAAGAATATCTGGCAGGGCGCGTTCATCGAGCGAATGGACTACGCCTATGAGGTTGCCGACCTCGTGGTGTCGCGCAGTGGCGCCTGCACCGTATCGGAACTCTGTCTGGTGGGTAAGCCTACGCTCTTTGTGCCATCGCCAAATGTGGCGGAGGACCACCAGACCAAGAACGCTATGGCGCTGGTGGAGAAGGATGCCGCCGAGATGGTGGCCGACAAGGAGGCTGTAGCAAAGGGTATGACACGCGCGTTGGAGTTGCTTGCCGACGCGGAGCGCCGTAAGACCCTCTCACGCAATATCTTGCGCTTGGGTATGGCTGATGCCGCCGAGCGTGTGGTTCGTCAAATTGAAAAGGAGTGGTAAGATATGAAGCACTACAATAACATATACTTTATGGGCATCGGAGGCATCGGAATGAGTGCCCTCGCCCGTTATTTCCTCCACGAGAAGAAGATGGTTGCGGGCTACGACCGCACCGAGACCCCTCTCACGCAGGCGCTTGAGGCGGAGGGTGCAGAGGTGTGCTACAAGGATGGCGTTGAGCACATCCCCTCGACCTATCGTTTCGTGAACTCTACGCTGGTGGTCTATACCCCAGCAGTGCCCGAGGAGCATCCGCAGATGCAGTACTTCCGTCGCGGTGGCTTCAAGATGGAGAAGCGCTCGCAGATGCTGGGCCATCTCTCTGAAGGAAAGTATGTTATGGCAGTGGCGGGTACTCACGGCAAGACCACCACATCGACCCTTATAGCGTGGCTCAACCACGCAACCGAGATGGGCGGCAACGCCTTTTTGGGCGGTATCTCAAAGAACTTTGAGAACAACCTCGTGCTCGGCAAGGGCAACCGTCTGGCGGTGGAGGCCGACGAGTTCGACCGCTCATTCCTGCGCCTTAATCCCGATGTGGCGGTGATTACATCGGTGGCAGCCGACCACCTCGACATCTACGGCACCTATGAGGCTGTGGTTGAGGCGTTTGGTCAGTTCGCTGCCCTGATTAAGGAGGGCGGTGCGCTGGTGTTGAAGCAGGGCGTGGAGATTCCTCTGCCCGAGGGGATTGACATCTGGCGATATAGTTACGATTGCGCCGAGAGCGATTTCTATGCTACCAACATACGCCTCTGCGAGGGCGGATATTATGACTTCGATGTCGTTACGCCAGATTCAGTGATTGAGGGTTGCCACCTGGGCATCCCGGGCTGGGTGAATGTCGAGAATGCTGTGGCGGCTGTGGCATCTATGTGGTGCGCGGCAAAGCGCCGCGATGAGGTGCTCGACCTTGACCTTCTGCGTAAGGGATTGAGTGAGTATCAGGGTGTTAAGCGTCGCTTTGAGTTCTATGTGAACACCCCTCGTCAGGTCTATATGGATGACTATGCCCACCACCCCGAGGAGTTGGAGGCTACGATTACATCCGTAAGAAAGATGTTCCCTGGTCGTAAACTCACCGCCGTATTCCAGCCACACCTCTACACCCGCACGCGCGACCTCTATAAGGAGTTTGCGGCGGCGTTGTCGTATGCCGACGAGGTGGTGCTGGTGCCTATCTACCCAGCGCGTGAGGAGCCTATCGAAGGCGTTGGTTCAGAGATGATTGCCGAGTTGGTCACAGCCCCCGTCTCAATCTGCGAGCGCGAGAATCTGGCGCAGATGCTGGGTGCGGCGGATACAGATGTTGTGGTTAGTTTCGGCGCAGGAAATATTGATGCATATTGTACGGCGATAGCCGAAGAGTTAGCGAAGAAGGCGTAATGCAGAGGGCGTGGCGTATAGTCGGTTTTCTCCTTTTGTGGGGTTTTGTCGTGGGATTTGTTGTCTATTTCAACTCCCGCGCCAGTCGTCATCGTGCCTCGGAGCAGGTGACCGCCTTGCAGGTGGAGTTGGTCGATAGCCTCCCCGATGAGACGCTTATGTCGCGCAAACTGGTCGAGCAGTGGATTTCGCAGGCGGGCATCCACACCGTGGGTGTCACTATCAGTGAGGTCGATTTGGTCGGCATCGAGAGGTGCATCCGCAGCAACGGCTTTGTGGATAAGGCGAGCGCCTATGTGACGCACGACGGCGTGCTGCACATTGATGTGAGCCAGCGCAAGCCCGTGATGCGATTGGTGGTGGATGGCTACGATTGCTATGTGACGCAGGAGGGTTATGTCTTCCCTTCGCCTGGTCGCTCGGCGGTCTATGTGCCTGTGGTTTCGGGTAGTTATGCCCCTCCAACGCCCCGCGACTATGTGGGTCAGGCAAAGGAGCATATCTCGGCTCTGGTTGCCGAGTCGAACGAGCGAATACACGAACTGCAACTCCAGAAAAAGCCTCTCTTCGACCGCGAGAAGGAGATTGCCGACTCGGTGAAGAGGGCGCGCGGACTGAAGGTCGATAAGCGCGGCGGCATCCGCTATAAGGGTTGGCTTGAGAGCGACGAGGAGTTCAACAAGCGCGTCATCGCCAAGCGTCTGGAGAAGAATGCGCTCTACCGCAGGTATCGCTACTGGCGTGCTGTGAACGACAAAAACATCGCCGCCATCACTGCGCGTCAAGATTTAGAGCGAGATAAGCAAAAAAAGTTGCAGAAAAGATATGAAGATTTCGCGAAACTCATTAACTTTGTAAAATATATTGAAAAAGACTCATTCTGGAGTGCCGAAATCGTTCAGATTGTGGCATCTACGATGAGCAGTGGCGACTTGCAGTTGCAACTTATCCCACGCTCGGGCACCTACACCATAGACTTCGGTCAGGTGGGCGATGAGGAGCAGACCGAGGAGAAGTTGGATAAGTTATATGCGTTTTATCAGAACGGTCTTACTAACCTGGGTTGGGAGACCTTTAGCACTATTTCTGTCCGTTACAAGGGTCAGGTGGTGTGCCGCAAGTAGTCCGTATTAGGAGTGAAAAAATTAAAAACGAAAATATAGTAGCCGTGGAGAAGAAAAATTATATTGTTGCCATCGACATCGGCACATCAGAGGTTGTCGTAGCGGTTGGCTCACAGGGGGAAGATGGCGTAGTCAATATCGAGACTATCGTCACAGAGAATTGTGATGGCGTGTTGGCGGGTCTGGTTGATAACAGCCAGATGGTGACTGACTCGTTGCGTCGTGCGCGCGAGCGTGCCGAGCAGGAGGCGGGCATCGCAATCACCGACGCCTATGTCACCATTTCGGGTAAGTTCGTGCGTTGTGCGCGTTACACCGACCATGTATTCGTTGAGGATAGCGACAACTGCATCTCAAAGCACGATGTGGCTGCCTTGAGCGAGCGTATGCGTAATGTGAAGTCGGCCGATGGTGAGGTGATTATGGAGTATTTCCCAATCAACTACAAGGGCACCTCGGGCAGCGAGATGAAGAACCCTGTGGGAAGTTATAGTCCACAACTCTCATCAACCTATAATTTCATTCTCTGCGAGCACACAGCCAAGGACCGCTTGTTGCGTGTCTTTATGGGTGCTGGTATCAAGATTCGTAATCTCTATGCAGGCGCAGCTGTGGTTGGCGAGTCAGTCTTGAATAGCGACGAGAAGGAGGAGGGTGTAGCAGTAGTTGATATCGGTGCTGGTGTTACCGATGTTGCCGTTTACTATGGCGGCGTGTTGCGCTACATCGCCACAATCCCTATGGGTGGCGCAGTGGTGAATGCCGATATTCGTGCCTATGCGGGTACTATCCCAGCCAAGATGGTTGAGTCGTTGAAGTGTCGTTACGGTTCGGCATTGGTAGAGATGACTCCCGATGACCTCATCAAGGTGAATGGTGGCAGTCGTGCTATCAAGCCTATCCAGCGTCTTAACCTCGCGGCAGTTATCGAGGCGCGTATGTCGGATATTGCCGAGTATGTATGGTCGGAGATTAAGGAGTCGGGCTATGCGAAGAAGTTGGCGGCGGGTATCGTCCTTACGGGTGGTGGCGCTGCACTTGACCACATTGCCGACCTCTTCCAGAAGGTGACCAAGCAGGAGGTACGCGTAGCGTGTGCCGAGATGGGTGTTGCGACAGAGTCGTTGGAGAAGGTCTCTTCGCTTAACCTTACGATGGTGGTATCTCTGTTGTTGCGCGGTGCGAAGGTTGGTCCTTGCCCAGTGGGCGTGTTGCAGACCCCTGTTCGCAGCGTGAAGCCAGAGCTAAAGCCCGAGAACCCAATCGGTCAGACCGTAGTTCCACCAGTAGTGCCTCCAACCCCAGCGCAGCCAGTACAGCCAGCAACTCCTGCCCAGCCAGTGGCGGCGGAGCCAGCGGTAAAGACCGTAGCGGATGTTGCGGCAGAGCAGATGGCGGCGAACGATACTTCTAAGGATGATATTGATGACGAGGAGGATATCCCACGCAAGCCAAAAATAAATATCTTTGGCAAGTTCAAGGAGTGGATGGATGGCGCTTTCCGTCCAGAGGACAAGTACGATGAAGATGATGATTATTAATAGTTACACGATATAATGGAAGATTTGGTGAATGAGTTGTCGATGCCTAAATCGGGCTCGTCTATAATAACAGTGATTGGAGTTGGTGGTGCAGGTGGTAATGCCCTCAACTATATGTGGAACATCGGTATCAAGGATGTAAACTTCCTGGCTTGTAATACCGATCAGGGTGCGCTGGACAACCTCGACATCCCTAACGAGAACAAAATCGTGATGGGTCCTGGTCTGGGTGCGGGTAACGACCCAAAGCGTGGCGAGGAACTCGCCGTGGAGGCTCTGCCCGAGATTAAGCAGTTCCTTGAGGCGCGTGGCACCAAGATGGTGTTTATCGCTGCTGGTATGGGTGGCGGTACTGGTACTGGTGCTTCGCCTGTGATTGCCAAGTTGGCTCACGATATGGGTCTGCTGACGGTGGCTAATGTGACCTCACCTCTCATTGGCGAGGGTCGTGCGCGTCAGGAGCAGGCACAGCGCGGTATCGAGGAGTTGCGTAAGTATGCCGACTCGTTGCTCGTTATCAACAACGAGAGCATCCGCGAGATGTACGGTAAACTCTCAATCAAGAAGGCGTTTGGTAAGGCGGACGACATCCTGGCTGCGGCTACAAAGGGTATCGCCGAGATTATCACCGTTAAGGAGGCCTTCATCCGTGTCGATTTCGCCGATTTGGAGCGTGTTATGCGAGGCAGCGGTCGCGCCCATATGGGTGTGGCATCAGCCGAGGGCGAGGGTCGTGCCGAGGAGGCAGCACGCCGCTCATTGTGCTCGCCACTCTTGAACCGCGGTCTTATCTCTGGCGCGAAGAAGATTTTGTTGAATGTGGCTGCGTCGAGCATCGACGACATCAGTTACGACGAGGGTATGGAGGTGCTCAACTACATCCAGAAGTACGCAAGTTACCGCGACGAGGATGGCGTGGAGCACAACGCAGATATCATCTGGGGTGTAAGTTCAAAGCCTCTGCCTGATGGCGTGTTGGAGGTTGTGGTTGTCGCTACGGGCTTCTCTGATGAGGAGGTTGATCAGCCAGCATCATTCCACGAGACGGTAGATATTACCCAGGAGGTTGAGATTGAGGTTGTGAAGCCAGCCGAGAAACCACAGCAGATGGTTACCCCTATGCAGACAACCCCTACTTCGGCAGCGGCGGTACTTGAGCACAAGTCATCTCGTTATGACAATATCGAGAAGGAGTTGCGTGTGCCATCGTATGTGCGCCGTGCGGATGTTAAGTTTGTCACCGACAATGCTGGCTCTCACAAGGCGGTCTATAACGAGGAGGCCGCACAGCCAATCGAGGCGGTGGACAATAGTCTGTTCTAAAATAGAGTATTTTGGAAGGTGGTATAATATATCAAGGATTCACGCTCGATGTCGGCATTATGCTGGCAGTGAGCGTGATACTTCTTTGTATCTCGGCGTTGGTGTCGGGCTCCGAGGTGGCGTTCTTCTCCCTGACGGCGCGCCAAAAGAGCGAGATGGAGGATAATGGCGACAGTCTCGACAAGTCGATTCTCGACCTTATGAAGAATGTCGATGAATTGCTGGCGACGATTCTTGTGACCAACAATCTGGTGAATATCGGCATTGTAATCCTCACCTCGAACACCATCGACGCAATGTTTCATTTCAACAGCGGCGGCTTGGAGTTTCTTGTCAAGTCGGTGCTCGTTACATTCCTTTTGCTCTTGTTTGGCGAGATTCTGCCGAAGGTATTTTCGCAGAGCACGCCGCGAGAGTTCGCCCGCTTTGTGGTCTATCCCATCCGCTTCTTCCGCTGGCTTACCTATCCGCTCTCGAAGGTGCTGGTACGCACTGGCGGTCGCTTGAGCCGTATGGCTACGCGCAACGATGACATCTCGATGGAGCAGTTGGCCGATGCCGTCGATTTGGCGCGTGGCGCTTCGCAGGCGGAGCATCAGATGTTGTCGGGTATCGTGAACTTTGTCAATACCGAGGTTGAGGAGATTATGCGCCCCCGCGTGGATATCACCGCCCTTGACATCAAGGCTACATTCGAGCAGGTGAAGGCCACAATCATCGACTCTGGCTACTCGCGCATCCCCGTCTATGATGAGGACTTGGATAATATCAAGGGCGCGCTCTATGTCAAGGACCTGCTCCCATATATCAACAACGGCAACGAGTACGGCTGGCAGCAGTTGCTGCGTAAAATCTACTTTATCCCCAAGCATAAGAAGATTGATGACCTGCTACGCGACTTCCAGGAGAATAAGATTCACATCGCCATCGTCGTAGATGAGTATGGCGCAACGCAGGGTCTGGTCTCGCTGGAGGATATTCTGGAGGAGGTCGTAGGCGAGATTTCCGACGAGAGCGATGTTGATGAGTCGTTCTACGAGCGTGTGAATGCCAATACCTACATCTTCGACGGCAAGACCCACATCGGCGACTTCGAGCGTGTGCTCAACCTCGAGGAGGATTGTATGCAGGATGTGCAGGGCAGAGCCGAGACATTGGCGGGACTGATGATGGAGCTCAAGCGCGACCTTCTGAAGAAGGGCGACCAGGTGGAGACCCACAATATCCGTTTTACCGTTCACGCGATGGATGCCCATCGTGTCGAGAAGATTAAGGTGGTGGTAGGCAAGAGCGGTGAGAAATAACCTGATGATATACCCCACCGAGTGGGGGCAGATTGCAGTAGCCCCTATTCTTGAAAAGGAGGCGTTAGAGCGTGGTGCTACCGACGAGGAGTTGCGCTCTGTCGCAGGGATTACCTCTTCGTCGCGCCGCATCGAACGGTTGGCGTGGCGTGCCTTGCTGAGGGCTATATATCCCACCGCCAAGGTTGAGTATCAGCCCAACGGACGCCCCGAAATCAAAAATTCATCCTATCGACATATCTCTGTGTCGCATTGCCGCGACTTTGTGGCGGTGGCCCTTTCGCAAAAGCCTTGTGGCGTGGACCTTGAGCGAGCAGACCGCAACTTTTGCCGTGTGCAGTCGCGATATATGACCGCCCAGGAGGCTTCTTTATGTGCCGATGAACATTGGGCGGCGGTGGTGTGGTGCGCCAAGGAGGCACTATTTAAGATGGCGGGGCGTGAGGGTGTCGATTTTTTACGCGATATGCAGATTATCTCCGCCGAGCCTTCAGTTGAGGATGTGCGTGGCAGATGGCACCTTGTGGCGCTGCTCTTTGGCGAGAGGGTTGAGTTGAGGGGCGTGATGCACGATGACGAGCATATCCTTGTTTTTACTTTGTAATAGCATAGTGTAAGATATTTTTAGTATCTTTGCACCCGTTATGAGCGTTCAAGATTCACCATTATCATTGGGTACAGACAGCCTCTCGAAGTTGCTGTTTCGTTATGCTATGCCTGCAATCATCGCGCAGGTGGCTGCATCGTTATATAATATCGTCGATAGTATCTTCGTAGGTCAGGGCGTAGGCCCTCTGGCAATCACTGGTCTGGCACTCACTATGCCGATGATGAACCTTACGGCGGCCTTCGGCGCTATGGTGGGCGCGGGCTCGGCGGCGCTGACATCCATCCGTCTTGGTCAGGGTAACAAGACTGCGGCGGAGAACATTCTGGGTAATGTCGTACTGCTGAATGTGGTGCTGGGCGTGGTGCTGATGGTCTTTGGTCTGCTCTATCTTGACGAACTCCTGTACTTCTTCGGCGCAAGCGAGCAGTCGCTGCCTTACGCGCGCGAGTATATGCGTATTATATTGTATGGCAATGTCGTCACGCATATGTTCCACGGCCTGAACTGTATGTTGCGTGTGGCGGGCTACCCGAACAAGGCGATGAACATCACCTTTATCTCGGTGATTCTCAACGCGGCGCTCGATGCGCTGTTTATCCTTGTCTTGAAGTGGGGCATCGCGGGCTCGGCGTGGGCTACGGTCATCTCGCAGTTGGTGTCGCTTGTCGTGCAGATAAAGATATTTTCACATCCCGATACATTCCTGCGTTTCCGTAGCGGTATCTTCCGCTTCCGCTGGGACATCATCAAGAGCATTATCGGCGTGGGTATGGCGCCATTTATGATTCAGTCGTGCGCCTGCGTTGTGGTGATTTTGGTCAATACGCAGTTGCGCCACTATGGCGGTGACCTCTCAATCGGTGCGTATGGTATCGCCAACCGCGTGGCATTCCTCTTTACGATGGTGGTGATGGGACTCACGCAGGGTATGCAACCCATCGTGGGATATAACTACGGCGCACGCAAGTATGACCGTGTGCTCAAGACCCTCTGGATGACTGTGGGCTGGGCGGTGGCCATCACGACATTTGGCTTCCTCGTCTGCGAGATATTCCCACATCAGGTGGTGCGCCTCTTTGTGAGCGAGGATGGCTCGGGCGACGCAACACGACTTATCGAGGCGTCGAAGCGAGGTCTGCGCCTGCTGGTGATGATGTTGCCTATCGTGGGCTTCAACATCGTTGCGGGTAACTTCTTCCAGCATATCGGCAAGCCAAAGCGCGCAATTCTGCTCTCGGTATCGCGTCAGTTGCTCTTTATCGTGCCGCTGCTCCTTACACTCCCGCCACGCATCGGCGTTGATGGCGTGTGGTACTCAATACCTATTGCCGACTTCGCCTCTACAATCCTTGCGGCGTTGCTTTTGCTCCAGCAGATTCGTAAATTTACGCTCGACCCATCGTCGGAGAGAAGTATATAATGAAAAATCAAGACTAATGATATTCGCCCTTTAGGGCTCTATCTTCGGTGGCGTAACGCGCTTTGCCCCCCCCCGCCGAAGATAAATATTCCCCGAATAAGACATACAAAAACAAAAAAGAGATTGCCCTGACGGGACAATCTCTTTTCTATTTTCAAGCAAGTGATTAGCGGATACGCTCCTTGTACTCGCGAGTACGGCTATCAACGCGGATCTTGTCACCTGTGTTCACGAACAAAGGCACGCGAACAGTAGCACCTGTGTTCACAGTAGCAGGCTTCAATGAGTTTGTTGAAGCAGTATCACCCTTGATACCTGGCTCGGTGTAAGTAACCTCCATATCGAGTACTGGTGGCAACTCTGCAGAGAGAACAGCCTCCTTCTCAGTGTGGAACATTACCTCTACGATCTGGCCGTCAGCCATCAGGTCGTAGTTCTCGATGAGGTTCTTGTCGATGTTAATCTCCTCGAAAGTCTCGGTGTGCATGAAGTGTGCGCCCAAATCATCCTCGTAAGTGAACTGGTAAGGACGACGCTCAACGCGTACCTGCTCAATCTTCTGACCTACTGAAGAGAAGGTCTTCTCAACAACATAACCGTTCTCGAGGTTCTTGAGCTTTGAACGAACGAATGCAGGACCCTTGCCTGGCTTGCAGTGCTGGAAATCAACAACGAGGTAAGTCTTGTTGTCCATC
>JAFZFR010000004.1 GCA_017555805.1 Alistipes sp.
ACAAACCCCCAACATCAAGACCAAACAAAAACAAAAATAGCAACCCAAATTGGATTGCTATTTCTTGTCGGGATACCAGGATTCGAACCTGGGACCCCCTGCTCCCAAAGCAGGTGCGCTAACCGGACTGCGCTACATCCCGAGTGTTTAACTTAAAATTTTGTCGGGATACCAGGATTCGAACCTGGGACCCCCTGCTCCCAAAGCAGGTGCGCTAACCGGACTGCGCTACATCCCGAATCACGAAGAGAAAACATCCGTTTATCTCATTTCGTGGCGCAAAGATATACACTTTTTTCTTTTGTGCAAAGTTTTTGCGAAACTTTTTGAAAATTTTGTAAAAATTATCGCGTTTTGAACTCGAACTCGCTCACTAAAGGGCGGTGGTCAGACTCTACGGGTGCGCCGACAACATAACTCTCCACCTCGCTTATCTCCTTCGCCTGCGCCTTTAGGATGCCGATGTAGTCAATCTCGATGCGTGGCTCGTTGGCTGGGAATGTGGCTTTCTCTGTCGCATCGCGCATAAACTCTATTGCGGGGAGCAGATTTGCGATTGCCTCCTCATTGGGCTCTGCGTTGAAGTCGCCGCCGATGATTACGGGCTTGTCGAGTTTGCCAAGTTCCTCGGCGATGATTGCCGCAGATGTCACTCTATCCTCGGCGTGGAGCGAGAGGTGTGTCGAGCAGAAATAGTAATCCTTGAGTTCTACAATCAGCAGCGAGCGGGGCTCGGAGCGGCAGGGTAGTGGGATGCGCTTCCACGAGATGGGTTTCTCGCGCGTGAGGATGCCGATGCCGTACTTGCCACCGCGGTAGTCGATGGATGCGCCAAATGTGGGGTGCATACCCGTCAGGTCGGCAAGGTTTTTCAGGATGTCCTGTTCGGGCAGGCGCATAGTCATACTATCCAACTCCTGAAGCGCCACCGCTTCAACATTCTCACTTGTAATGATTTGCGCCACGCGCTCACACGATAACACGCCATCCATACCGATGCAGTTGTGTACATTGTAGGTCATCGCGCGCATCGTGCGACTTGGCTGACAAGATGCAAGCCCGAGGCACGCCAAAAGTAAAATCAGGGCAATTCGTTTCATCGTTTCTCTTTTTTTATATATGTAAAGATAGTGCTTTTTCTTGATAATGGAAAATTTTGCGCTCATACCTTGAAAATTAATGCAAAAAAATTTGTTTTTGTCGAAAATGGGTGTAATTTTGTGATATCAAAATAATATCATTTTAACTAACTAAAACAATTATCTGTATGGAGAACAAAAATTTTGAGTACACAGGCTGGAAAGCAAATGGATTTGTAGCATTGCTCGTCATCTTTGCTTTGATTGGTGCGGGAATCTTTCTCGTTATCAAGGGTGCTAACAACGAGGCTGCCTCTTGGGGCGTGCCAATGATTGTGGGCGGTATCGTTACGATTGTCTTGTCGGTAATCTCGTGCCGCGGTTTTCTTTTGCTCGAGCCAAACGAGGCGCGCGTGCTGACCTTTTTTGGTAAGTATTCGGGCTCATTCTACTCAACTGGTTTCTGGTGGATTAACTTCTTGATGTCATCGAAGAACATCTCGTTGCGTGCCCGTAACCTCAACGCCGAGCCTATCAAGGTGAACGACAAGACTGGTAACCCTATTATGATTGGTCTTGTGCTGGTGTGGAAGCTCAAGAAGGAGGAGATTTATCGTGCGGTGTTCGATATCGATGTTGCGGCAGGTGCTTCGGGCGTGGTAACCCAGAGCGGTCGTATGCATATGCTGGAGAACTTTGTGGCTGTTCAGAGTGATGCTGCGTTGCGTCAGGTGGCAGGTTGCTATGCTTATGACGATAATACCGCTGCTGGCGATGTTGTGACCCTGCGTAGCAGCAGCGAGGAGATTAACGACCTTTTGGAGGAGCGCCTTGCCGAGCGTTTGGCGATTGCTGGTATCGAGGTTGTTGAGGCTCGTATCAACTATCTTGCCTATGCTCCCGAGATTGCGGCTGTGATGTTGCGCCGTCAGCAGGCTGATGCTATCATCTCGGCTCGCGAGAAGATTGTCGAGGGTGCTGTGTCGATGGTGAAGATGGCTTTGGATAAGCTCTCGGAGGATGAGATTGTGGAGCTTGACGACGAGCGCAAGGCGGCGATGGTTACTAACCTGCTCGTTGTGTTGTGTGCTGATGAGTCTGCGCAGCCAGTTGTGAACGCAGGTACACTGCATCATTAATCTTCGGATGGCAAAGAAGGCTGAAAATAAGAGTTTTGTTTTGCGCGTCGATGCTCAAACCTGGGATGAACTGGAGCGTTGGGCAGAGGATGAGTTCCGCAGCGTGAACGGGCAACTGCAATGGATAATTGCGGATGCCCTGCGCCGCAGCGGGCGCACCAAGAAGCGCAAAGGCGAGGCGCAAACAGATGGGAAGGAGTGATATGGTGAGCGTAGTGGTTGCCGTCGCTATGGCGATGGCTATGCAGTTTGTGAAACTGATAATTGGATAGCAAAATGGAGGAGTTTAAGAAAACCTGGTTTCGGACGGTGTGGATGGTGTTGCTATTAGCATCGGTTGCGATGAATTATCTGGTGCGTTATTCCGCCGCCGAGTGGGTGCAGAGTCGCCCCGTGGAGGTCTTTAAGGCGATTCTGGACTGGACTACGATAATCCTTACCGTGGTGCTCTTTGTGGTTCTCAACATCGAGGCTTGGCGCACTGGTAGGAGATACTTTTGGCGCAAGTGGGGCAAATGGCTCAAATCGATTGTTTTCGGTTGCCTGATGGCTGCTCTGGCGATTGGCATTATGTGGCTTGCACGCGAGAATGGTCTTGACCTTACGGGTGGTCGCCGTTGGCTGCTTTATGGCGGGTTCTATG
>JAFZFR010000063.1 GCA_017555805.1 Alistipes sp.
CCTCTTTAGCTCAGTTGGTAGAGCACGACACTCTTAATGTTGGGGTCCAGGGTTCGAGCCCCTGAGGGGGTACAGAAGCGAGAAACGAAAGTTTCTCGCTTTTTTGTTGTTGCTCAATGAGTTAAGCAGCCCGCCCTGTGGCGCACCAGTGGCGTATCGTGGTTGTTTTGTCTATATTTGTCCATCCTCTATCTATGTAGAATAGACAAAATTCACAAACCTATTTGAAACCTACAACCGAAAACTTAGACATAGGTTTCGGAAAACATCGCCCCACTTTCAATAATCTGCGATAATCTTGGCAGATAGTTTGGAATTAACTTGACACATCCGAATAGTGAGCTTATGTTTGCACTCGTAAACGGCTCATTGAAAGGAATTTGCACGATGTCAACCTTTGTCTAAACATTGTCTATGTTTGTCTAAAAGTTGTCTATGTATAGATTCTTCCAGCCGTTTTTAGTAGCGTAATTTTGCAACAAGAATAGTACACTATAAAAACGATTAGAAGCTATGAGAACTGAAATGTTAAAGATCAAGATGATTGCCCACAAGGGCAAGCCAAACAAGTCTGGCAGAGTGCCAATTTTAATGCAGCTTACTATTGGGCAACAGACCTGCCACATTAGCACGAAGCAAAATATCCTACCAGAGAAATGGGGCGATGGCAAGCCTATCGGACACACACGAGAGGATCAAGCAATAACGGCTGTTCTTGAGGAGATACGCACGAAGGCTTATAACAAATTCCTTCAGCTGCAGGGGCAAAATATAAATGTGACACCAGAGCGATTAAAGCAGGCTCTTTTAGGCAAAGACCAGGTTCAACCCAGGGGTTATGTAGAGATCTTTGATCAGTGGCTGGTCGAGTATTCAAAGATGGTCGGCATCACGACCTCCAAGCGTACACTTGACAAATATATATTGGTGCGCAATCGTCTCCAGGATTACATCGCATCTCAACTTGGCGTTAAAGATATCTCGCTTGAGGAGGTAACGCCTAAATTCCTCAGCAACTTTGACAACTATCTTCGTGTAGAGTATAACATGGCAAATAACCACGCCATGAAGATTCGCCAAAAGCTACGCACGATATACAAGGTTGCCATCGATAATGGCTGGGTTAGCAAGAATCCATTTTCAACCGTTAAGATTCATTTTGATCCCGTTGAACGCGATGTTCTTACCAAGTCGGAGCTGGCTGCTCTTATCCAAACAGATATGGTATTTGATAGACTTGAGAAGATGCGAGATGTTTTTGTATTTGCGTGTTTCACTGGTCTGGCACATTGCGATGTTGCAGGCTTGACAAAAGAGAATATTATTACCGATGAGGCTGGGCAGGTTTGGCTAAAAACACATCGTCAGAAGACCTCAGAGGTGGTTGATATCCCATTGTTAGAGATTCCGCAGCTCATCATCAAAAAGTATGAAGGCATGAAGGAACTCAATGGCAAGTTGCTTCCGACATTGACAAATTCATGTAGTAACCTCTATTTGAAGGAGGTGGCTGTGCGTTGCGGCATCAATAAGACCTTAACCTTCCACATGGCTCGACATACATTCGCTACAACTGTTACATTGTCAAACGGTGTACCTATTGAGTCTGTAGCCAAGATGCTCGGACACAGAAATATTCGCACCACGCAGATTTATGCGAAGGTCATTAAGGATAAACTTGCCGAGGACATGAACAATCTCGCAACGCGCATTTGTGGCGATTATTCTATCCAGACGAGCAATATATCAATCCACATCTCATAGTTTCACAGATCGCCTAATAACCGCCAACAAACGCGAAAGCCGCTCCAAACGGGGCGGCTAATTTTGTGTAGTGCGTAAGAGTGCGTAAATTTTCTTGTTTACGCATCTTTACGCACCTTTACGCACTGCATCTTCGCATTGCGCACCCTGCGCACTTTTTGCGCATTCGCGCATCTTCGCGCACTTTTCGCGCACCCTGGGAATGCGTACTCCTGCGTGCTGCGTACTGTACGCATCAGTACGCACCTATAGCAACTCCCAGCCCTTATCGATGGCGATTGCCTTTTGCGCATCAGTTAGTTTGCCGAGGTTGGTCGTGCCAATCTTGCACTTTAAGCCTTGCCCATTCTCGCAAAGAGCATTGAGCAACGAGAGCAGGCTATTCACCGACAACTTTGCACAACCATTCATCGCTACATCGACATTTATAGTTCCAGCAAAACGCACCTCGACAAGAGACTTGCACGATGTAAATGTCGTATCGATTTGGCTTCTTACATTCGAGAAGTCAAGTGTCGAATATATGGCAGTAAGCGATGAGCATCCATGGAATAACTCAGATGCAGATGTAATGCTTCGTGTGTCGAGTCCATCAATCTCCGTTAGCGCGGAGCATCCATAGAACGCCCACATCATATTCGTGACATTGGCGGTCTCAAGTTGCGGAATACGCGTGAGCGATGTACACTTGTAGCACATCTGGTACATAGAGTCGAACTGCCGAAAGTCGAGTGTTGCAGGCAGTTCAGTCATATATGCGTTCTCCTTGAATAGCTGGTATCCATTGCGCACATGCTCCATTCCCGTAGGAAGTGCGTATATCTGGTTGGATAGCTGTGCGAAGGTCATCGACTCGTCCGCTGTGCCACCCATGTCGGTTATGGCATCTACGATGTATGTCCTTACCACCGCCAGGCGGTTGATTATTTGTGCGAAGTCTGCCATTATCCGATGATGTTGGTTAGGGCATCAGCCAGTTCGGTAATGCCGAGTGATTGATCTATCTGCGCCACGAGGTTTACGTAGGTTATCGAGTAGGCTCCTCCCTTGCGGTCTACCTCAAAGCGATCTGCGGAGGAGAGTGCTGTTGTTGGCGTAAGCTCCGCGATGGTAACGCCCGTTGTGTTATCTGCCATAGTTATTAGATTGAGAATGGTAATTCAAAACATGTCATCGAGTGGTGGCTCACTATCCACCAACACTTGTCTGCTGAGTAGATGCTCGGCACTGCAATAAACTGAATAAGTCCTCCGAAGCACTCTATTCTCTGTATCGGGTTATATGTGAGTATCTGCTCACTATAACCCAGGGAGCAGAGGATGCCAGAGTCCTCGTCATCGGTGGCAATGACTACATTTGACGATGAGCGCGTGCGTATTGGGCAGTCGTAGATGTTTACCACACTGCCGATATACTCTGCCGATGTCGGGAGGTTTATCCAGACTATGTACGAGCCGAAATGAACTTGCTCGGTTATAAGGTTAAAGTTCTTATTTATGGTATACTTGTCAACCGATCTATCATAGTCCGTTCCCTCCTCGGAGAGTCGTTTGAAGGGCACTCGTGTGTAGCCACTGAACACTCCAGTTCCCATCTCGACATGACCATCCTCGTAGATGCGTGTTGTTGCCGAGCCTGCGTTCTCGATACCTTCAGCACCTGCAAAGAACATTAACTTGCCATGCTTCGGGTCTGTTGTGCTTGGCAGTGCGCAACCCGCCAGACCCGCCACCACCTTCGCGTTATCCTCGTCCTTGACACCTACGAAGCCAGAGAGCACCACGCCCGATTGCCCATCGACCTCTGTTGTCGAGTTCTGGAAGTTCTCGCGTAGGTAGTCCAGGTCGGAGGATATTGCGGCAGCATCGCGCAGCAGCTTTGCAATGGTGGCACGAGCCTCGTAGTATGCCCCAATATAGGCGAAGTCGTCCTCTATGTTAATGTATTCGGGTGTGGCTGCGGTGTACTTCTCCAGAGCCGACACAGCCAAAATATATGCGTTTACATAGGTATCCCACTCATCGTTCTTCTTGATTACTCTTAGCACCCTACCACTCGCAGTTCGGAGCACTCCGTTCGCCACGCGGAGATACTCCGACACGAGGTATCGCTCCGCATCGATAAGGAGCTCTTCGTACTCGGCTCTAATATCAGCGAGTCGCTCTCGGAGGTAGGTCTTTTCTACGGGCGAGATTACAGAGTCGGAGTTCATCTGCGCCAGACTCTCCTTGGCTGATGCCACATCCTCAATCAACACATCGAGGTCAACGCCCTCCTCTGGGTTTATTGGGTCAATACGCCCAAAGCGCAGCACACCATTTTTGAACGATATGCCACAGCCCGTTGAGCGGTCGTAGAGTTGCACATCGCCCGATACCGAGTCAAACCAGGAGTCACCCAGCGCATCGGATATGTAGCCTTGGAGGTAGATATTTTTCAGATAGGCGGAGTACCCTCGCATATTGAGTCCGTGCGCAGAGAGGTTTGAAAGGTCGCCAAACTGCGCAGCAATGTTGCGTAGCCGTATGCGCCAGTCACTCATACCCACCAGGTAGCGTTCGTATGTGCGTGTTGAGTAGCGTGATGTCTGGCGCGTGGAGTCCGTTGTGTTACCAAACGCTACGATGTTCATCGCCTCGGCTGGGTGGTACGGAAAACCCTCGCGCAGTTCATATCGCCACTCTCCGTAGGTCGAGGCGTTGAGACACTCGACAAGTTTGAAGTAGCAAGTTGTAAAGCCTGCGAAGGTGCGAGTGCCGAAGGAGTCGTCCGAGTCGATTGTTGGCTCGGTGTAGTTGCCTACCTCCGCGTTTTTGAAGATGCCCATGCAGAGGTCGTTGGTGCGGAGGGAGCTTATCTCTCCCGACTCCAACTTGATAACCAGGCGGCAGGTCTCTCTATCGACTAACTCAATGATGCCCGCGCCAGGTGCTGACCACTGATCGCCCACGGTGGTTTCCAC
>JAFZFR010000064.1 GCA_017555805.1 Alistipes sp.
AGCCATCATCAGTTGAGTTCTGCCACTACGCAGGTTTGAACTATGTAAGCTGCTCTCCATTCCGTGTGCCTATCGCACGCTTGGCAGCGGCTCACGCAGCATTGAACCAGAAGTAATCTTTCATTAGATTATATATAGGAATTGTCTAAAAAGGTGTTTTCTGCGTTACGCTCGTCCTCGAAGACCTCATTTACGCTCCAGTAAACTTCGGTTTCTCGGACTTCGCAAGCCTTAAAAACCCACTTTTTATACAATCCCTGAACGATAGAAGACTCCTAACGAAAGTTGGGGGTCTTCTTTTTTTATATCGTAAGGCGAAAAAGTCGGGGTAAAGTGGCGTAAGTTGCAACATTTTACATAAATTTGTAATGTGAAAGAGTGTGATTGCCCTGCGGGGTGGTTACGCGGTGGAGTTTTATGGATTGATTATTTTTGAAAATTAAAACCAAAAAGATATGAAAAACAAGTTTTGGAATGAGGCTTCTTATGGCGGAGCCGTGTTGGGTTTGGCATCGGTGGCGTTCTCGTGCATCGGCACACTCCTCCCACAGAGCGTGAGCTTTGTTGTGAGTGTAGTTAGTTTTGTGGTGACACTCTATCTGCTCTTCTACTTTACAAAGCGTCGTGCCGATGAGTTCATTCAGGAGGGTTACTCCTATGCTCAATGTCTGGGCTTTATGGTGGCGATGGGTATCTTCGCGGGTATCATCACTGGCGCTTACCAGATTGTGGCGAGCAACTTCCTCTTTACAGAGAAATATGAGGAGATGTACTCAACGCTGATGGCGACATACTCGCAGATGGGTACATTCGACAACAATACGATGGACTTGCTTAAGACCACTTTGCGCGCTTATCTCTTCTCACCACTCCCAGTATTGATTACAAATGTGCTGGCATCGGTGTTTAGTTATGCTTTCTATGGTCTTTTCGTTGCGCTTGGCACAAAGCGTGAGGCAAACATCTTCGATATCACAACACCCGAGGAGGAGGACGAGGAGTAGCGTATGGAGCAGAGTTTGAATATATCTGTCGTAGTACCTTTATATAATGAGGAGGAGTCGCTCGGCGAACTCGTGGCGTGGATTGACCGCGTGGCGAAGGCGAATGCGCTCACCTATGAGGTGATTATGATTGACGATGGCTCGTCGGATGGTTCGTGGGCAGAGGTGGAGCGCCTGAAGGGAGAGTATTCAGCCGTCAGGGGTGTTCGTTTTGCTCGCAACTATGGTAAGTCGGCGGCACTCTACTGCGGTTTTGCCGAGGCGGAGGGTGAGGTGGTCATCACAATGGATGCCGACTTGCAGGACTCGCCAGATGAGATTCCAGCGCTCTATCGTATGATTATGCAGGAGGGTTACGACCTTGTGTCGGGTTGGAAGAAGAAGCGTTACGACCCTGCGGGCAAGCGTCTGCCAAGCAAGTTCTTCAACTGGACGGCGCGTGCGGTGTCGGGCATCAAGTTGCACGATTTCAACTGCGGACTGAAGGCCTATCGTCGTCGCGTGGTGAAGTCTATTGAGGTGTATGGCGAGATGCACCGCTACATCCCTATCCTTGCGAAGCACGCGGGCTTCAAGCGCATCGGCGAGAAGGTCGTTCAGCATCAGGAGCGTAAGTACGGAGTGTCGAAATTCGGAATGGAGCGTATGGTGAAGGGCTACCTTGACCTTATCACAGTGTCGTTTATGTCGCATTTTGGTCGCTCTCCGATGTACTTCTTTGGTAGCCTCGGCACGATTATGTTCCTTCTGGGAGGCGGTACGACGGTGTGGGTTATTGCCGATAAGTTGTACAAGCAGATGAATGGTCTGCCGCTGCGTGCTGTGACCGACCAACCGCTCTTCTTTGTCGCTATCTTGGCGATAATTCTCGGTGTGCAGTTGTTCCTGGCGGGTTTCCTTGGCGAGTTGATTAACCGCAACTCATCGGACAGAAACTCCTACCTGATTGATAAGAAAATATAAATTAAATGTTATGATACAGAGAATACAATCACTTTATCTCTTGGCGGTGGCTGCTTTGATGACAACTGCCGTATTGACCCCATTGGCATACTTCGCTGCGGGCGCACAGGAGTATCTCCTCTACGCCTTCTCGTTGAAGGGTGGCGAGGTCTCTTACTCGACAATCTATATGGGTGTTGTGGTGGCGTTGGCTGCCATCGTTCCATTTGTGACAATCTTCCTTTTTAAGAACCGTACCTTGCAGATTCGCCTCTGCGCGGTGGAGTTGGTGTTGCTTATCGGTAGCGCAGTATTTATGGCGATTTACTACTACCTCGGCAGCCGTATGTTCGCGCAGTTGGAGTTCAGCGCGCAGGGCATCCGCATTGCAATCATCTTCCCGCTCGTGGCGTTGATTCTTGATTATCTTGCGCTTCGTGCAATCTTCAAGGACGAGATGTTGGTTCGTTCGCTTGACAGAATACGCTAATTGAGGAAACAGTATAAAAAAGGCTGCTAACCGATGGGTCGGCAGCCTTTTCTGTGCAGTATGTGAAGTGATTACTTCTGGCGGAAATAGATCTGGATAGGTACACCAGAGAAGTCCCACTGCTCACGCATCTTGTTCTCAAGGTAACGACGATATGAATCCTTGATATACTGTGGCAAGTTCACGAAGAACGCAAACTGTGGAGTAGGGGTAGGCAACTGTGTCGCATACTTGATGCGGATATACTTACCCTTGGTTGATGCTGGTGGGTAATCCTCGATAACCGGCAAGATGAATTCGTTGAGTTCGTGTGTAGGAATTCGACGCTTGCGTGAGTTAAATACGCGGATAGCCTGCTGCAAAACCTCAAGGATGCGCTGCTTGTTCAAC
>JAFZFR010000065.1 GCA_017555805.1 Alistipes sp.
AATTCAAAATTGAGATTTATTTTATCTTTTCTTTGAATTGATGAATGATGAAAGTATGTATAATTTTTTATTCTTTTTTACTTTATCTCGCGAGTTTATCTTCGTGGGTAGCGAAGGCACAAAATACCATACCCACTTTAGATACAGCCAAAAAAGCTGATAATGTTATATAGTAGAATTCTCTTCTGATTCTAAATTCTAATTTTGAATTTTGAATCTTGAATTTTGAATTCCCTTTTACTTCTTCTTAAAGCAATCGGCGGCGCGCATAGTCTCGGTGGGCTTGGGTGAGTAGATACCAAAGACCATCTTGTGCTCGGGCTCCATTGTGGTGAGGTTCACCGAACTGCCGATAGTGCCCAGAACGCCATTTTTAGCGATTTTGGCATCCTTCTCGACCACCACGCTCTCGAGGTTAGCATAGGAGGTGATATACTCTCCGTGCGCCACAAAAACATCATACTGACCCGATATGCGGTTGCGCTTCACATCCACCACCTTGCCGTCGTAGATTGAGCGCACGCGGGCACCCTTCTTGCCCACAATCTCTGCCATATTACCCTTATATCGGCGTACCGTACCGCCCTCTACGGGGAGGTTCAGGTTCGATGTCTTGCTCGTGAACGAAGCACCCTCCTTGTTACCCTTGGTGAGTTTTCTCAAGGCGTCAATAGCCGCGTCGAGGCGCTCCTCGCTCTCCATCTTATCCTTCAGCGCCGCCTGCTCCTTGGAAGAGAGTTGGTTCATCGTGCGCTGTGCCGACTTGACATCGTTTTGCAGTTTGCTGCGCTGCTCCTTCGCCTTTCGCTGCACCGAGTCGAGGCTGTGACGGCGCTCCTCGAGCGATGCCTGCTGCTCTACAAGAGCCTTGCCGAGCGAGTCTATGCGGTGCATTCGCGCGGCACGCAGGGTCGCTACGGCGCGTATGTTGGCTATGCGGCGGGCGATGTCGGTGAAACTATCCGAGGCGAGGATGTAGGTGGCGTAGTTGTTCTGCGAGTAGTTGCGGTAGGCCTCACGCACCATCTCGGCATACTTCTCTCGCTCGGTGTCATACTCCTCTTTCGTGCGCTCTATCTGATTGTCAGTCAGCGCGATATTCTTTTCGATGGAGATTATCTCGCCCTGCGTACGCGTAAGCAATGATGTGCGTGACTTGATTTGCGAGTTGATGGTGTTCATTCGCTTCAGGGCGTTCGACTTGTCGGCCTTAATCTCCTTCAGGCGCAACTCATCCTTGGCAAGTTGCTCCTCCAACTCCTCCACAACCTTGCGTTGCTCGGCAATGCGCGCTCGCTCCTCCGCCGATAGTTCCTGCTTCTGGGCGTGGAGCGTCACCGCACAGAGTGTGAGGGCGGCAAGAATGATTATGTGGAGCGTGTATCTCATTTATTCTCAAGAGTTTTCAGTTCTTCCAGGCGTGTTGCCACCATATCGGGGTCGGCACCCGCTGCGAGCGCCTTTTCCCAGTAGGTCTTTGCCATAAAGTACTCGCCGAGGGCGCATAGTATGTCGCCGTAGTGCATCATCAGGGCGGCACTGCCCGTCGTGTCGAGCATCAGCGCCTTACGCATCACATTGCGAGCCTCCTCGAAGCGACCCAGTTTGTATAGCGCCCAGGCGTGGGTGTCGAGGTAGGTGGCGTTGTTTGATTCGAGCGTGATGGCGCGTGTGGACATCGCTATCGCCTTCTCATAGAGGCGGTTATCCTCGCAGAGGAAGTAGGCGTAGTTGTTGAGCGACATTGCGTTGTCGGCGTACAGTGAGAGCGACTTTTCGTAGGCCTCCTCCCACTTCTGCTTCGCCTTTTTGAGGCTGATGTTGAGTTTGTAGCCCGTAGTGTCGCGCTTGATTTTCGCCTTTTTCATCTGCTCCTTGCGCTCGGCGATGGAGTGGTAGGTGTCGCCCACATAGCCCCACAACTCGCCCCGCAGAGTGTCGTTGTCGGCAAGCGCGATAGCCTCGTGGAAGGTATCCACAGCACCCATCAGGTTGCCCTTGATGTATTGGCGGTTTGCCTTGCGTATCAGCAGTTTAGGGTCATCGGGGAAGCGCTCCATAGCCCGCTGGACATAGAAATCCACCGAGTCGGGATGCTGGAGGTAGTCCTCCAGGTCGATGACCGCCATATAGTAATCCATCTGTGGCGGCTCGCTGTCAAGATAGTGCTTGAAGTGCTCCAGCGCGGCATCCAACTCCCCCATCGCCAGCAGGTGGTCGCCGTAGAGGTCGATGACGCTCTTCTGGTCGGGGTTGTGAATCAGCAGGGTCTGAAGCATCGAGCCGATAGGATAGTAATATTTCGAGTAAAGTGGTCGGTCGGCAGTCAGTTTCTTCGCTATATCTACCTTAATATCAAGCGGATAGTGTGGTTGTGCGAAGAGCAGTTTGAGTGTCGCCAGATAGTCGTTCATATCTCTGCGTTGTGAGCAGAAATCGACATAGGTAGTCAGCGCATCAATGCTCGTGGAGTCCATCTGGATGGCCTGACGAAGGGTTACGCGAGCCAGTGAGTCGCGTCCCGCCGAGGCGTAGGTGTGACCCAGCAGAATGACATTCTCAACCTCGTAGGGGGCTGCATCTACAGCCTGCTGTGCCTCCTCGATGGCGCGGTCCATCTGGTTGGTTCTGATGAGCAGGTGGCGCTTGAGATTGACCAACTGGCTAATCTTGCCGAAGCGCATCTCCGCCGAGTCGAGCACCGAGATAGCCGAGTAGGGCTGCTGGCGCTGCTGGTAAAGAAGGGCGAGGATACGATAGTGGTCGGGGTTCTCCTTGTCCTGCTTGATGAGTTTCTGGAACAGGGGCAGAGCCGCATCGTAGTCGGCACTCATTGCGAGCATCTGACCGTAAAGTGCCATATACCAACGACTTGTGGTGTCCTGCTCATACGCCTTGCGGGCGTGGCGGGTGGCACGGCGCAGGTTTGACTGCGAGTAGAACGAGCCCAACTCATAGTGCGCGGGGGCGTAGGTCGAGTCAATCTCGATGGCCTCGTGCAGCAGTGGCAGAGCCGTTGTGGTGTCGTTGTAGATGGTGAGGGCCTTCAGCGCATCGGTGTATTTGTAGGTGGCACGCAGCGAGTCGGGGATAATGAGTTGGGGCTTGTTTGGGGTGTCGCCCTTCTCCGCCTTTTTGGTCTGCTGTGCCTGCACAAAGAGAGGAGTGATAAGTATCAGACTTATCACTAAAACAAGAAAAGATATTTTTTTAAATTCAAAATTAACGCTGACGCTCGCAAATGGTTATAACAAAGTTATAAAACATCCTTTACGAGTGCCGAGCAGGAGTAATCACACACCACCCTTGCGGAAAGGATATGCAATATCTCCTTAATGTTTTCCTGTCTATAAACACCTTCTTTGCAGCCTATATTGTCTTTTCAAACATCCAATAATCAAATTTCAAAAAATAACGGAATTATATAGTTTTGTGTTGTTATCATATCGTCATCCCCCGACTTGCACAGCAAGGCGATGGGGATCCTCCCGTAAATTGCACCGCAATACATCTATTGAGTGGAGGATTAATCCTCATTCGAGGCTTTTCCTCCTCGCGGCTCGGCAAAGTATGCAAGCATCCTCTGCTCTCGCTCCGCAGCGTCGGTTACCTTCGCCACCCTTTGGGTGTCGG
>JAFZFR010000066.1 GCA_017555805.1 Alistipes sp.
AAAGGTAACAGAGTTCAGGTAATCCTTGAGTGCACAGAGCAGAAGGAGAGCGGCGTTGCAGGCATGTCACGCTACATCACTACCAAGAACAAGAAGAACACACCAGATCGTTTGGAGCGTCGCAAGTACAATCCTTACTTGAAGAAGGTTACAGTACATCGTGAAATTAAGTAATTTAGGATTTAAGTCATGGCAAAGAAAGTAGTTGCAACCCTCAAGACGGGTAACACAAAGAAGTACACAAAGTGCATCAAGATGGTTAAGTCAGAGAAGACTGGTGCTTACATCTTCAAGACACAGAACATCCTCGACGATGCAGAGATTAAGGCTTACTTCGCTGAGAAATAATTTTTGCATTAGACCATAAGGTTTAATACAAAAAAGTCGCTTCCCTCGGGAGGCGACTTTTTTTTAGGCCTTTCTATATGGATTTTTCTCCGGATTTCTCCAAGTCAATTTTTTATAATTATCAGGGCGTTGCGGTTCATCATTCCCGATTTTAAAACCAAAGCGCTTCCACGCCTCATATTTTAGAAGTTCTACAACTGCGTCGCAGTGGTCAGTAAGGCCTGCTATTTCTCTTGGTATCAAAACAAGATTTGCAACACTTGTGTGATATTCTGCTTCATAACATGAGTCAGGCCAAATATGGCAAGCCTCAAAACCCTCAAATATTTGTCTTTTCCTCGCGTGTATTCCATATTTTTGCAGTCCCTCTATAACAGCTTGCTTGATTGCAAAATTCGCTCTACTATTATTATCTAGAATAACATCTTCCTTCTTTTCATTTGGCAATTCCTTCACTCTTGCTCTTTTAAATTTACAATTATACCATGAACCATAATCATTCTTACCTCTATACTTTCCAGACCCACATTTACCACTTTTAACAGCTTCAAATACTTCCCTTGTACAGAAAATAGCAGACGAAGCTACAAGTTGGCAAGCCAGAAAATCAAAATCATTAATACCTTGGATATTGACGGAAGAAATATTAAACCCACAAACATATCTTCCTAACCACTTTAGTCCCACTCTGTAATTAACTTTTGTTTTCTCACTAATAGTTGTTGTATTTGCAAAATGCCCGTCAAAACACCTTAACAAAAACTCTATAGGATCCTGCGGTAAATCATTACCATTTTCTTGTTTCATATTAACCGCTTTCTTCAACCAGTCAGTAACAGTTTGGGGACTTTTATTATATATACTTCTCACATAATCAACATATTTTACTGTTTTATTTACGCTTATTAAGTAATTCTTAAAGTCCTCAAGCAACCTTTTAAAATTTTCTTCCATAATTTAACCGATTTGCATCCAGCCAAAACAAGATGGATGATTAAGAAATATAACTAAAAGTGTAGAATTAAATTAGCCAACCCTCTCGGTCTTGACACTCTCCACCTTTCACTAACAAACAAATATAACAAAACTTTCACAAAACAAACAACTCTCGCGTGGGGAATTGCAGAGTTATATTAAGATTTTTGGTAGTTGAGCAAAAAAAGTGTAACTTTGTGTGATAATATGCCATATAATATATGTATGGCGCAAAAACGATTAGATTATGGGATTTTTTGACCTTTTTAAGAAGAAAAAAGATAGCGCCGAGGTTGCCTCTACACCAGAGGAACAGGCGGCTGCCGCACAGGCCGAGGAGCAGAAAGCCGAGGAGCAGAAGCAGGAACTCGAGGAGGGCTTGCAGAAGACAAAGTCGGGTTTCTTCTCGAAGTTGGCGCGCGCGGTGGCGGGTCGTTCGACTGTGGATGCCGATGTGCTGGATGACCTAGAGGAGGTGCTCATCACTTCAGATGTAGGTGTGGAGACCACCGTGAAGATTATCAACCGCATCGAGGAGCGTATCGCACGCGACAAGTATATGAACACCTCGGAGCTCAACACCATCCTGCGTGATGAGATTGCCTCGCTGATGGAGGAGTCACACTCGAAGCGCGAGGATTTCGGTCTGGAGGTGAAGGAGGGCACTCCTTATGTGATGATGGTTGTGGGCGTGAACGGCGCGGGTAAGACCACCACCATCGGTAAGTTGGCGGCACAGCTCACCAAGGCGGGTCGCAAGGTCTATATCGGTGCGGCGGACACCTTCCGTGCGGCGGCGATTGACCAGTTGGCGGTATGGGCGGAACGCGCGGGCGCAACGATGATTCGCCAGGAGATGGGCTCTGACCCTGCATCGGTGGCGTACGACACGCTGAAGTCGGCAGTGGCAAATGGCGCGGATGTGGTGTTGATTGACACCGCAGGCCGTCTGCATAATAAGGTTGGTCTGATGAACGAATTAACCAAGATTCGCAATGTGATGGCGAAGGTTATTCCCGATGCGCCACACGAGGTGATGCTCGTGCTGGATGGCTCGACAGGTCAGAACGCCTTTGAGCAGGCGCGTCAGTTTACACAGGCGACACAGGTTACCTCGCTCACAATCACCAAGTTGGACGGCACAGCCAAGGGTGGCGTGGTGATTGGCATCAGCGACCAGTTCCACATCCCAGTGCGCTACATCGGCATCGGCGAGGGCATCGACCAACTCCGTATGTTCAACCGCAAGGATTTCGTAAACGCACTCTTTGGAGAGCAGTAGCAGAGCAAGATGAAAACAATCAATGTCATAACACTCGGTTGCTCGAAGAATACCGTTGATAGCGAGCACCTGATGGCGCAACTTGAGGCGGCTGGATATGCGCTGCGTGCCGACGATGATAGGCTGGACGCCGATGTGGTGGTCATCAACACCTGCGGTTTTATCGGCGACGCCAAGCAGGAGAGCATCGAACTTATCCTTGAGGCGGTAGCGGCAAAGGAGGCGGGACTTATCGAGCAGTTGTTCGTAATCGGCTGTTTGAGCGAGCGTTACGCTGACGAACTCCGCGCAGAGATTCCCGAGGTGGATAAGTATTTCGGCGTGAAGGACTGGGCGGCAATCGTCGAGGCTCTGGGTGGTGAACACAAGGCCGAACTGGAGACCGAGCGCTGGCTCACAACACCTTCGCACTACGCCTACCTGAAGATTGCCGAGGGTTGCAACTGGCACTGCGGTTACTGCGCTATTCCGCTCATCCGCGGCAAGCACACATCAATACCTATGGAGACACTTGAGCAGGAGGCGCGCAACCTCGCGGCGCAGGGCGTCAAGGAGTTGATGGTCATCGCGCAGGACTCAACATACTATGGCATTGACCTTTACGGCGAGCGCCGACTGGCGGAGTTGCTCACACGCCTCTGCCGCATCGAGGGCATCGAGTGGATTCGCCTCCACTACGCCTACCCTGCCGCATTCCCCGAGGATGTGATTGAGGTGATGGCGCGCGAGCCAAAAATCTGTAAGTATCTCGACATTCCATTCCAGCACATATCAGACAATATGCTCTCGGCAATGAAGCGCCGCCACACCAAGCAGGAGGCGTTGCAACTCATTGAGCGTCTGCGCAGTCGCATTCCCGACATCGCTCTGCGTACCACCCTTCTGGTGGGCTATCCGGGCGAAACGGAGGAGGACATCAAGGAGTTGGAGGCATTCGTCAGGGAGGTTAAGTTTGACCGCCTCGGCGTATTCCCCTACTCGGCAGAGGAGGGCACTTACTCGGCGGAGCACCTCACGGACGATGTGCCCGACACCGAGAAGCAGCGTCGCGCCGACCGCATAATGCTCATTCAGGAGCAGATTTCGCTGGACAACAACCTTGAGCGCGTGGGTCGCACGATGCGCGTTGTGGTGGACTCGCGTCAGGGCGATTACTATGTTGCCCGCTCGGAGTACGACTCGCCCGAGGTGGATCAGGAGATACTCATCCCAGCCCACTTAAGACAGTTACGCAGGGGCTGTTTCTACGAGGCTCGCATCACAGGCGCCGAGAACTTTGACCTCTACGGCGAGGTGATTGCCCCCTCGAGAAGAAAGTAACGCAAAAGTTTTTTTATAGTTTTTAACGCTCCGAGAGGGATAAAATTTGGGAAAAAGATAAATTTTTATTACTTTTGAGTGTTAAAACAGTCATAAACGACCTACAATGGCTTGCAAAAGTATCATATCACACATTCAGGCTCAGGCAGAGAGAGTCATCGCGCAGCACGAAAAGATCGCGGATCAGGTGGTTGCGCTGACTGCAGAGCGCGACGCGCTGAAGGTGGAGGTACGCAAGCAGCAGGAGGAGATTATGACCCTCAAGGCGGAGTTGCAGCAGTTGCAACTGGCTCAGAGCCTGAGCGGCAACTCTACCGACAAAGCAAAATCGCGTGCACGCATCAACCAATTATTGCGGGAGGTTGATAAGTGTATCGCACTGCTCACAAAAGCACAATAACGAACGACTATGGCAAAACAGAAGATAAGCCTCAAGGTGGGCGGCAAGGCCTACCAGATGACAATCGACAGCGATAAAGAGGAGATTTATCGCTTGGCGGAGCGTGAGGTAAACGGCGCCATAGGTAAGTTGCAGAAGGCTTTTGGCGAGAACTTCACAATGCAGGACTGCTTGGCGATAGCAGCCTTACAATGTAGCATAAACAACATTACGATAAGTAAGCAGAACGAGTTGGGCGATGAGGACCTTCAGGCGTTGGATGAACTCTCGAAGCGCCTCGACCAGCACCTCAACCGCATCCCAAAGAGCAAGGCGACAAAGTAGTCTTGCCCCGTCGCTTGTTTCGAGCGAAAAGAGGGATGCACAACAACGAAACAAAAGTTCTTTACATAAAAAATCTACCCGCATAGATTTCCTTATAGCTTTGCGAAACTGAACACTTTTTATATTGGGTAAACTCTCGGTTTCTCAAAATCAGGCCTCAGCCCCCTCGGGGGAGTGTACGCACCAGTGGAAGGTTGCGAACTCCGGAGCCCCACACCTTGACTTATCGGCAGATTCGTCAAACAAGAAAAGGAACTTCTATGCGGATTTTATTTTTGGGTAAAACACTAAAACTAAATTAATTAATACACTAAATTACACAACAATGGTACCGTATATCATAACGGCTATAATATCGGCGATTGTGGGCGTAGGCATCTACATCATCGTGGCTACCTACATCACCAAAAACACGATAAAGAAGCAATGTGCCGCTGCACTCAAGGAGGCAGAGGCAGAGGGTGAAATGATTAAGAAGGAGAAGATTCTCCAGGCTAAAGAGAAGTTCATCCAACTTAAGAGCGAGCACGACCGTGCCGTAAACAAGCGCAATCAGGAGATTGCACAGATTGAGCAGCGCGCCAAGCAGTTGGAATCAACCTTGCAGGGTCAGCACCGCGACCTCGATGCCAAGATTAAGGAGAATGACCGTCTGAAGAGCCAGATGGACAGCCAGATTTCAGCGCTCAACTCAACAAAGGAGGAGTTGGCAGGCATCATCAAGGAGCAAAATGTGCGCCTTGAGCAGATTTCAGGTATGAGTGCCGAGGATGCAAAGAACATCCTTATCGAGAATATGAAGGCCGACGCGAAGGCAGAGGCAGACTCATACATCAACGAGACAATCGAGGAGGCTAAACTCACCGCTACAAAGGAGGCAAAGCGCATCATCGTGGCTTCAATCCAGCGCGTAGCAACCGAGACAGCCATCGAGAATGCCGTTACAGTATTCAACATCGACAGCGACGAGGTCAAGGGTCGCATCATCGGTCGTGAGGGTCGTAACATCCGCGCCCTGGAGGCTGCCACAGGCATCGAGATTATCGTTGATGACACACCAGAGGCTATCATCCTGAGCGGCTTCGACCCAGTTCGTCGTGAGATTGCACGCCTTGCGTTGCACCAGCTCGTGACCGATGGTCGTATCCACCCAGCACGCATCGAGGAGGTTGTAGCGAAGGTGAAGAAGCAGATTGAGGAGGAGATTGTGGAGGTAGGTAAGCGTACGGCTATCGACCTCGGTATCCACGGCTTGCACCCTGAACTCATCCGCTTGATTGGTAAGATGAAGTATCGTTCGTCATACGGTCAGAACCTCTTGCAACACGCTCGCGAGACTGCTAATCTGGCAGGTATTATGGCTGCCGAGTTGGGTCTTAATCCAAAGTCAGCACGCCGCGCAGGTCTGTTGCACGATATTGGTAAGGTGCCTGATGATGAGCCAGAGTTGCCACACGCAATCATCGGTATGAAACTCGCCGAGAAGTACAAGGAGAAGGCCGATGTATGCAACGCCATCGGTGCTCACCACGACGAAGCGGAGATGACATCACTCATCGCTCCTATCATTCAGGTCTGCGACGCCATCTCGGGTGCACGCCCAGGCGCACGCCGCGAGGTTGTGGAGTCATACATCAAGCGTCTGAAGGAGATGGAGAACATCGCACTCTCTTACCCAGGCGTTGTTAAGACCTACGCTATCCAGGCGGGTCGCGAGTTGCGCGTAATCGTTGGTGCTGACAAACTTTCAGACCAGGAGTCAGAGTCATTGTCACACGACATAGCAAAGAAGATTCAGGATGAGATGACCTACCCAGGTCAGGTGAAGATTACCGTCATCCGTGAGACTCGCTCGGTAAGTTACGCGAAGTAAATCTTCAAATATAGAACTTTTGAAGGGGCTGTCCTTGGGGCGGCCTCTTTTTTTTGTGCCTGCGAAGCCCCGCCCGACTGCATAGGCGAAAAAATATTGCTATTCTCAACTTTCACGCCGCCGCACGATTGACTTTTCGCAAGAAAATTACTAAATTTGCATTTAACCAAACCTAAAATTAAGACTATGAGAGTAATCGTTCTTCTGCTCGCGGCGATGCTGCTCGGCGGCTGCAAGCAACCCGTACCCTACACCAATCCGCTGACCACAGCCGATGGCAACGCGCTGCGCATAGCCGACCCGTTCATCTACCACCACGAGGGAGTCTATTACCTCACGGGCACAACGAAGAATGGCGAGTTGAATAGTTTTGAGTACTACACATCGCCCGATATGGTCACCTGGAGCCACGGCGGTATCCTCTTCAAGCCCGCCGAGGGCCACATCGGCGTAGCCGCTTTCTGGGCGCCCGAGGTGAAATACTACAAGGGGAAATTCTATCTCACATACAGTTGTCTCGACCCAACGAAGGGTCGCCTGCTATCGTGCCTCGCGGTGAGCGAGACTCCCGAAGGCCCTTTCAAGGAGTTATACACGCCCTGGTTTGACCTCGGACACTCGGCTATCGACTGCCACATCTTCGTGGATGATGACGAGGCAAAGACCCCATACCTATATTATAGTAAGAACGGCAGTCAGGATGGCTTCTCGTTCGGCACGAACTATGTCGTGGAACTCTCGCAGGACTTGAGCCAGTTCGTCGGCGAGCCTCGCCTGGCGGTAGAGCCTAATCAGGAGTGGGAGAAGGTGAACTGGGCGAAAAACCGCTGCAACGAGGGCGCGACGGTAATCAAGCACGAGGGCACCTACTATATGACCTACTCGGGCAATGACACCGGTCAAAACCACTACGGCGTGGGTGTCGCAACAGCGCCCCATCCGCTCGGCCCATGGACAAAGTATGAGCACAACCCTATTATGACCACCAACCTTGAGATTGGAGTGTCATCACCTGGTCACAACTCAATCGTTGCCTCGCCCGACGGCAAGCAACTCTACATTGTCTATCATCGTCACGCCGACCCACACGGACCTCGCCCATCGTTCGACAGAGTGCTCTGCATCGATAAACTCTACTTCGAGGATGGCGTGCTAAAGACCAACGGACCAACATCTACACCACAAGAACTCTAAAAGATTTTCACTATGAAACCCATTCGTTATATCCTTTCGGCACTCGCCGCAACTATACTCTTCGGCTGCTCGGGACCAGAATTTGAGCGTAACTTCCAGAATCCCGAGCAGGTGCAGACCGCCGTCTATTGGTACTGGATTTCGGGCAATATCTCGAAGGAGGGTGTCATTGCCGACCTGCACGCAATGAAGCAGGCGGGCATCAACCGCGCCTTTATCGGCGACATCGGTCAGGATGGTTTCTACACCGACCGCAGCGTAAAGATATTTACCGATGAGTGGTGGGAGGTGTTGCACACCGCCCTCAAGACCGCATCGGAACTCGGCATCGAGATTGGAATCTTCAACTCGCCTGGCTGGAGTCAGTCGGGAGGCCCTTGGGTGAAGCCCGAGCAGGCGATGCGCTGCCTCGCCTCACAGGAGTACTTCGTCGAGGGTGGCAAGGAGGTTTCAATGGTGCTCACACCACACATCCAGCCATTCCAGCCCGTACGCACCATCGCCTACCCCGCACCAAAGGGCTACGCAGGTGCTGGCGAGTGTAAAATCACGCCCGCCGACCTTACGGCGCTCACCGCTGGCAAGCCAAACATCATCAAGATAGAGTACCCGGCAGAGGTGACAGTGCGTTCGCTCACCATCACCCCCACACCCACTGGAATGCTCACCACCGCCCACCTCGACGCGAAGGTTGCGGGCGAGTGGAAGCGCATAGGATCGCAGCGCATCGACCGCTCGAATGCTGGTATTGGTGTTGGCTTCACGCCTTTTGCACCCGCTGTATTGAGTTTCGACGCAACCACCGCCAAGGAGTTCCGCCTGACGATGGATGCTACGCATATGCCTGGCGGCATCTCTTCGCTCGCACTCTCGCCTATGGCACACATAGCCAACTACGCCGAGAAGTCGCTGGCAAAGATGTGCCAGACGCCACTCCCCTACTGGGACCACTATATGTGGGCGGAGCAGCCAGCGCTGGATGACAAGTCGTTCGCCATCGACGCCCACAGCGTGATTGACATCACCGACCGCGTGAGCCCAGAGGGCATACTGAAGTGGAACGCCCCCGCAGGAGACTGGGTGGTGCTGCACACTGGTATGACTCCTACGGGCGTGACCAACGGACCTGCGACACCCGAGGCTACGGGTCTGGAGATTGATAAGTTGAGCCGCGAGCATATCGAGAGCCACTTCGACGCCTACATCGGTGAGATTTTGCGCCGCATACCAGAGAAGGACCGCGCCACATTCAAGGTGGTCGTACAGGACAGTTACGAGACTGGCGGTCAGAACTTTACCGACGATATGATTAAGGAGTTCGAGGCCACCTACGGCTACTCTATGCTGCCATATCTGCCTACGCTCTACGGTTACACCGTAGGCGACAACTCATTGAGCGACCGCTTCCTGTGGGACTTGCGCCGCTTCATCGCCGACCGCGTGGCGTATCAGTATGTGAAGGGTCTAAAGGATGTGAGCAACGCCAACGGACTCTCCACCTGGCTTGAGTGCTACGGACACTGGGGCTTCCCAGGCGAGTTCTTGCAGTATGGTGGTCAGTCGGATGAGATTGCTGGCGAGTTCTGGAGTTCGGGCGACCTGGGCGACATTGAGAACCGCGCAGCATCATCGTGCGGACACATCTACGGCAAGCGCAAGATATGGGCGGAGTCGAACACATCGGGCGGACCAGCCTACTCGCGCTCGCCAATTGATATGAAGCAGCGCACCGACCGCTTCTTCACCGAGGGTATCAACGCAACGCTGCTCCACCTCTACATCCAGCAGGCGGACACCACGCGCTACCCAGGCATCAATGCGTGGTTTGGCAACGAGTTCGACGCACACAACACTTGGTACTCGCACCTCGACCTCTTCACGACCTACCTCAAGCGATGCAACTATATGCTCCAGCAGGGTATCAACATCGCCGATGTGGCATACCTCATTGGCGAGGATGCGCCCAAGATGACGGGCACGCAGAGCCCAGCCATACCAAAGGGCTATCAGTTTGACTACATCAACGCCGAGGTGCTGACACTGGGCGCAAATGTGGCGCAGGGCAACATCGTGCTGCCTCACGGCACATCCTACCGACTGCTGGTGTTACCTCCTTGCGAGACTATGCGACCATACCTCCTGGAGAAGATTCGCCATATGGTGAACGATGGCGCAATCATCCTCGGCACGCCTCCGTTGCGCTCGCCAAGCCTGAAGAACTACCCCGTAGCGGATGAGAAGGTGCTCGCCCTCTCAAAGGAGTTGTGGGGCGACTGCTTCGACAAGCGCGGCGTGAACTACTACGGCAAGGGGCGTGTTTACAACGGCTACTCGATTGAGGAGATTTTCGAGGATATAGCGCTCGTGCCCGACTGCACAATCGGCGAGGGAGAGCCTCTGCTCTACAACCACCGCTCGACAATGGGTGCCGAGATTTACTTCATCTCAAACCAGTCGAACGAGGCAATCGAGTTCTCGCCTACATTCCGCGTCGATAACCAGTTGCACCCCGAGTTCTGGGACCCAACCAACGGTTCGATACGCGCACTGCCAGAGTTCGCAGATGTCGAGGGCGGAATACGCGTACCACTGAAGTTGGAGGCGCTGGGTAGCGGTTTCATCGTATTCCGCGCCAACTCGATACGCCCAACAATCGAGAGCAACAACCCTATCGCATCTCACACGCGCGACATCACCGAGCCTTGGACGCTCCACTTCGAGGGCAAGGGCGGCATCTCGTCGCACGAGGATATAACGCTCAAGCGCCTGACCGACCTATCGAAGAGCCGCGACAACGAGTTGCGCCACTTCTCGGGCACAATCCACTACTCGACCACATTCGAGGCTGCCGACACACGCCGCGTGGCTCTCGACCTTGAGAGGGTTGAGTGTATGGCGAAGGTCTATGTGAATGACGAGTACGCTGGTGGCGTATGGTGCGAGCCTTACAAGGTCGATATCTCAAAGCAGGTGCGCGAGGGCGAGAACACACTCCGCATCGAGGTGGTGAACAAGTGGGTAAACCGCATCGTGGGCGATATGCACCTGCCAGCAGAGCAGCGCAAGGTGTCGATTATGGCTAACCCATACAACGCCTCAAGTCCACTCCCCGCATCGGGTCTTATCGGCGAGGTGAAGATTGAGTATTACGAGTAAGAGAAAACCGATTTTCTATAAAAAGCAAAACTAAATAAGAATTAGGGGTTTGTTAACTTATTGTTAAACAAACCCTTTTCTGTTTTTTATATACCTTTTTTTACTACCTTTGCGGCGTCATTAAATAGCTGTCTTTCTCAAAATATATCTTAT
>JAFZFR010000067.1 GCA_017555805.1 Alistipes sp.
AGGCGTGTTGGGTTACCCTCGCCATCGAGGTAGTAAAGGGCATACAACAGGTGGTCGTTGGGGATAGCTGGGATATCGCTTACGGGCAATGCAATTGACATCTCGACATTGTTGGCAGGGTTTACGAGTGACTCATACTTGAGTCCCTTGTCGTAGTTGTCGCCCGCATCGATGGTCATTGTCATCTGTGAGAAGGTAGCGTTCTCCTGGTGTCCCGAAGAGTAGCGACCTCGATTGCTTTCGTAATACTCAATCTTGCCAATGAGTGTCTGGCGGATAAAGAACTGCAATGTTCCATCGGCAGGTATGCCGTTTATCTCTACCTTGATGCTTTCGGGCGTTCCCGTCTTAACCTCCGAAACGATGCAGGTTTCGCCCTGCGACCACTCGCCAGAGTCGGTAAGGTAGTGGGTTGCGCCTGCCGCAACTACACGAATGCCATAATGTACATTGACTGCGTAGTTCTCGGCAATATTGGTATAGCGTTCTGATGTCCACTCGCGGTGTGTTGTTTGCAATGAGAACTCCCATTGTATTGGAAAGTTACACTGCGCGACCTCCTTGCCCTTGGTGTAGATCGTTGTGCCTTTATAGGCATCACTACCGCAAAAACACAGCGAGTCGCCCCATTCGCCAAAGTCGATAAAGGCATTGGGATCGTCCCACGCTTCGGGCGAGAAGAAGCCGAGGTGGTTAGCCAAGTTCTCGATACTCTTGTTCTTGACATCGACCGTTACGGAGCGCAGTGCTGGGACGATGTCGAGTGTTGCCTCGCCCATCACATAGATGCCCGCGTTCCACATATCATCGACCACATCTCTTCCCGATGATGTGACCACATTTACGCCCTCCTCAGCGATGAGATGTGTACCCGCGTCATCGGTCATCACTTCTCCAACTGGGAACTCCGAGCCTATCTCGAAGAAGGTAACGGGGCGACTGCTCTGGTAGAGCGAGATGGCTCTGCGGATATGGAGTGCGCCACTCGACTGGAATATCTGCCCAGCGAATGGGAGCAGGCATAGTTCGAGGATTTCGCGGTAGGTAGGCTCCTCGTAGACATAGTACAACCGTTCCAGATTGATGTAGGTCTGGCGCAGTGGCGACACACCCTCGTTCATACCCTCGCCATAGAGGTCGAGCCAATCCGACACCTCCATGTCAAGCTCCAAGAGGTCGAGACAGCGCGTGGTTAAGTTCCACAACGAGAGCCTTCCCAAAGTGCCTATCGACATCAGGTCTTTGAAGATGTAACTTTCGAGGAGGTTAAAGCCATCGACAGCCTTAATGGTAACGGTGTACGGTGGTGCTGTGAAGGTTTCGGAGTAGAGGTCGGCAGTGACGAAGCCTCGCCAATAGAGTGCGCCAGAACGAAATATGCTCACGCGGAACTGACGAGCATCAGATGTGAAAAGGGATAAATAATGAAAGTTGTCCTTGCAGAGGATGTTGATTGTGGCTTCGGAAGCCTTAACGGGAGCATAGAACTCATCGCCACGCGCCTCCCAGGTGATGATGATAGGCTCATCGCCCGCGAAGGTCATCTCCTCCGATGAGCCAGCATAGCCACGCTCGGCAATCTCCACACGCCACAAGATGTTGTGGTGTTTGCTGCGCATCTCCGCATAGTATTTTAGTCCGAATTCTGCCATATATCACATCTTTGCGATAAAGGTAGATTCTCATTGGGCGACAAGAGATGACCGTAGGTCACCTATAAAAAAAGCAAACCGAGACCCTTTCGGATCTCGGCTGACCTACAGAAGTGTTATGTTACCCGATGATTTTGAACTTGTCGGCTTCGGGGATTATCGCCAACCCACCCCAAGTGCCGTGGAGTTGACCGATGGCATCTATATCCTCAATCACGCCCTCCTTGCCATCGTAGCGGTTGTCCTCGCCTTCAAGGTGGATGATTCGTACTTTCTGACCTACCTTGTAGGGACTCTCTTTTTGTTGTTTTGTCAGGTGCATAATGTTATGTTTTAAGCGTTAAACCAATCTTCAAATCGCTCGAAGAAGAGTATCTGTGTGCGTGGTCGCATCATATTGTAGTTGCGTAGGATAGCCTCTCGTGCCTTGGTGTTCCACTCGGCTGGTGTCTTGGTAGCGGTAAAGTCCACCGCCTCGACCTTGATGTCATCGTACTCATCGAGCATCTCTCGTGATGCTCGTGCCAGGTCGCGTACCTCGTCTGTTGCCTGCACCCAGCTCGTTGCATCGGTTGGGAACTGCTCCAGGAACTTTTCTATTTTGCTAAACATAACCTTGTGTTTTAATTGTTGAGTGCTATAAAGTGCCAGCCGTTGTCAAAAAAGTAGATGTAGTCTACATCGTGTGCTCGGATGCTGAAGAAGTGCTCAAGGCTTGGGTGTGTTTCAGCTGTCGAGTCCTCCTCGTAGTTGCATAAGTTTGTCGTCCCTGCAATGTCAACAAGGTTGCCCTTGCTCATTAGCTCTTCGATCTGCTCTGCAGTCTTGTACTTGGTCGTAAGAATCTGCCCTGCATGCTCTGGGTAGCCATCTCTCCAAAGATGTATGCTTGTTACGGTCTTGTCGGCATTTACTATACCTATTTTTGCTCTTGTGCTCATATCCTAAAAGTTTGTACCAAGTTTTTTGTTTACTCTGTCGATGAGCTTCTGCTCTGCCTCTGCCATCTTGCCCTCCTCGATGCGTGTCGAGTAGCGGGCAACAACCTCTTTTGTCTCAGTGTCCATTACCACGATCACCAGGCGGTAGTAGCGTGCTTGTGCGAAGTGGTAGTCGAGTTTTGCAATGTAAGCCATATCCTTTTTGTGTTAAATGTTACTCTTCGAGTGCCCAACGCTGCTCCAGGAGGGCGCGGTGCTCTTTGTTAATCTGCTCGGTGCGCTCCATCAAGCTGGTATATTCTGGCGAGAGTCGTTTGTACTGTGCGGTCAGCTCGTCAGCGCGTTTCTTGATGGTTGCGAACTCTGCCTCAAGGCGGTCGAGCTGGC
>JAFZFR010000068.1 GCA_017555805.1 Alistipes sp.
GGATAGTTCTTCGCCTCGAGGAACTTCGCAATACGGTTAGCAGTTGAAGCAGTGTCATCACCACCAACTGTCACGAGCAACTTCACATTGTTCTCCTGGAAGAATGTAAGATTGAAATTCTCCTCGAAGTCCTTGTCAGTTGGCTTGAAACGGCTCATAGTGAGGTAAGAACCACCCTGATTGAAGATGAAGTCAGCCTTCACGAAATCCAAATCCTCGTGACGAGGGTTTGAGTTGAAAAGACCTGAATAACCATAGTGCAAACCGATTACACGGTAACCCTTTGCAAGGAATGTCTTGGCAACTGAACCAACTACGGTGTTCATACCTGGTGCTGGACCGCCACCTGTGAGAATAGCAATAGCCTCTTTCATAGTGTTTTAATATAATTAATTGAGTTAATGTTTCTAAATCTTGGCAAAGTTAATAAAATTCTGCTACATTAACAACTTTTTATTACTTTACGAACTTTGCGTTATTGAGGTAAGCAGCCGATTTTGCTACGCCGTCCCACATACGCTCGAAGTTCTGCTCGCGTGTTGAGTTGCGGTCGTATGGCATCTCCTGCTCTACAACATAGTCCTTCCAACCGTTCTTGTAGAACTGCTTGAAGATAGCCTCGAAGTCAATCTTGCCGCTGTCGCCGATTACAAGGTCATCCTTGATGTGGAGCATCTGGATGCGCTTTGGATACTTCTTCAGGTACTCAACTGGGTCCTTGCCGCCGCGAGTTGTCCAATAAACATCCATCTGGAAGAATACCAAGTCTGGGTCGGTGTTCTCAATCATGTACTCCCACATTACCTGACCCTCCATCACATTGTACTCATGTGAGTGGTTGTGGTAGCCCACCTTGATGCCGTACTCCTTACCAATCTTACCAACCTCGTTGAAATAGTCGCACACAGCCTTCAACTCCTTGAGGTTACGACCGAGGTTGAAACCTGGGATAACGCAATACTTCGCGCCCATAGTCTTCAAGCCAGCGAATGCCTCGTGCCACTTCTGCATAGCGTTAGGGTCATCCATGCCGATAGAGTGGTGAGTCGAAATAATCTGCAAGCCCTTCTCGTTACACAATGCGCGGAAATCCTCTGGCGCCATACCGAAGCAGTTTGGACTGCCCAGAGTCTCCACCACATTGTAACCCGCATCAGCCACCTTCTGCAATGATGCCGCCACATTACCCATATCCTGGTGTACAGAATAGAGCTGCAATCCCACCTTCTTGCTTCCAGCACAACCTGTGAAGCCTGCCATCACAACAGCCGCCATCGCAACGACAGCATAAGAGAATAATCTTTTCATCTGATTAGTGTTTAATAGGTTAATTAGTTTTATTTAATGTTTTACTTTATCTGCATTTCGCGCCTCGCTCCGTCTGCTTTACGCCCTCGGAGTAGGCGATTTTTCTAATGCACTATCTTTCATTATACAAATATAATTATTTCCTCGAATAATTATTCGCTTAAGGGTGGAAAAATTTACTTTTCAATGAGTTTAGTTTTGTGAGTTGAAGAACTTGATAAATAATTATGTGGAAAAATTATCTTCGGGGGCGGGTGGGGGTGACGCGCAAAGCGCGTTACGCCCCCGAAGATGCGCCCTGTTGGGCGCGTCAAAACAAAAAAAGACAAGAACTCTCGTCCTTGCCTTTATTATATTTGCGCCTGATGCGCTTTACGCTTTATCGCTTGAATGTAATCTTCTCGCCCCAGACTGGCATATAGACACCCTCGCGCTTGAGTTTCTCGCACTCGTTGATGCCGTAGGCGTATGACCAGCGCCATTTGTTGATGTGGTGCGCCAACTCCAGGATGTGCGACATCAGCACCACCTTTGGGTTGAGTTTCTCCACCGCCTTGTCCATCTTGAGTCCTACCGCGAGGTGAGGTACAAAGACATCCACCGCGCGTGTTGGGTTCATCTGCTCGTGGTTGTAAGAGTCGCCCGTAAAGAGGAATGTGAATGGCTTGCCATCTGCCGAGAGGCACGAAATCTGATAGTTCGTAACAAATTTTGGCGTTGCGGCATTGTGGTCGCCCAGCCAGTTCTCGATTTCTATGTTGCCAATCTTTATCTTCTCGCCGCCCGCAAGTTTATGGCCGTTGTTAAGGAAGTTGGAATATACCGCCTTGCCCAGACGCGCCATCTCCTTGGTGAGGGGCTTCCATTGGTGGTCGCTGTGGTTGTGGGTGATGCAGAGGAAGTCGATGAGAGGCGCGATGCGCTGTGCGTGTTTGTGATGAATATCCACACCGAAACACTGCTCCGATGTCTTTACCACATAACCCATATTATAGAGTTGCCACACGATAATCTCATCCTCGCCAACCTCTGTCGCTGGAATCTCGCGCAGAAGTTTCTCTAAAGCCATATTGTAGAACTGCAAGATGCCCCAGCCCTCCAGCGCGGCCTCCTTCTCGCAACCCTCGCTGCAACGGTAGTACTCCACAAACTGCGTGTCTGTAAAGATATCCACATAGCGCTGCATTGCGGTCATCGCCTCCTTGCGCTCGGCGGTGATTTCGCGGTAGTCAGTCTTGTTCCAGAGTATATCAACCAAACCCTCTACGCCCTGCGCCCCACAAAGTGCGGGGAGCAGAATGGCGAAGAGAAGAATAAAGCGTTTCATAACTATTTCTGCATATTTGGCTGCTCAAGACCGTAGTTGTTGGTCGTGTCGATGCGCTTCAGGCTGAA
>JAFZFR010000069.1 GCA_017555805.1 Alistipes sp.
ATTGCGGTGCAATTTACGGGAGGATCCCCATCGCCTTGCTGTGCAAGTCGGGGGATGACGATATGATAACAACATAAAACTATATAATTCCGTTTTGTTTTGCGGGAGGGCGTGGGCTCTTCCGCTTTTTTGTGTTTGTAAAAACGCGCCTCGCGGGCGAGGTGTATCTTTGGAGGCGTAACGCGCTTTGGGCGCGTCACCCCCGCCCGCCTCCAAAGATAAATATTGCATCAAAGAAGATGAAAAACAGGCGTTCGCCTGCCCCCTGCCACCGAAGATAAATCAGGCACATCAAAGGAAATGAAAAACACCCGTTACGGGTGCCTGCCACCGAAGATAAACTCGCCTCAAATGGTAATTTACTCATCTCTCCCACGATAAAATAGGCAGACCATTCGATTTTATTTCCCAAATTTTGAATATGAATTTACAAATTGTATCTTTGCAGATGTAATAAATTGGAGCATTAGTGCGTTATGTTAGTAGAAAAGTATATCACCAAATAAAAATGTGCGTATGAAAGATTTAAGAATTTTGATGGTTGTGTTGCTCGCGGGCCTGGGCTTGTCGGGTTGCACCTCTGCTTACTTCTCGGCATCATCAGGCAGCGCGTTTGATGATTTATATGTTTCGCACGACAGAACTATAATCGCTGAAAAGCAGAAGGCAGAAGCCGAAGCACGCCGTGCCGAGGCAGAAGCACGCAGAGCCGAGGCTCTCGCACTTCAGGCAGAATATGAGGCGCAGATTGCGCAGATGAACGCAGCAGCGGTCAAGTCGGGTGGCGCAACAAAGGTTGCGACAGCACTTGTGCCCCAGCAGCAGGTCAGCACCGATGGTCTTATCATCATTGACGATGATGCAGATTTGGTTGCAGCCAACTCCTATAACGGTTTCGTGGCGAACACCTACGAGAGCGCCTATGCGCGTCGCTTGCAGGGCTTCAAGTCGATGACCTATCGTATGCCTTCGTCATATTTCGGCTTGCGATACAGCGGTTCGTACTCTTATGCAACAGCCTACGACCCAGCATTTTATAATATTATGGTATCGGGCGACCAGGTGTGGGTTGAGCCACGCTACATCACTTCGATGTTTGGCACTTGGGGCGCAACAAACGCTACTGCGCTGGTCTATTCACCTTGGTATTATGGCTGGCACGACTGGCACCGCTACGATCCTTGGTACTACTCGTGGTATGGCTACCCACGCTACTCGTGGTACGACTGGAACTGGAACATCTGTTACGGCGGCGGCTGGAGCGTAAACCTCTGGTGGGGTTGGGGCGGTCACTACCACCCTTGGCGTCCAGTGCATCACCATCACCACCACCATCACCACATCGGTCACGGACCACACTACGGTATGGGCGGCGGCTTCGGTGGAGCATTCGTGGGCGGCTGGTGGGGCGGCAGCAAGTACGGCTCACGCCACAACGCACCTCGCGTAGTGGGCAACTCGGCTAACCCACGCCCAAATCAGGGCAATCCATCACGCGGTGGCGCGGTGGTGAACCGAGGTTCTTCGACATCGACTCCTTACCGCTCACCAAGCACTGGCATCACTTACGGTCAGCCTTCACGCGGCAACTCTGGCTCAAAGGTTAATAACTCGGCAGGCAGAGCAAATGTGACATCAGGCAGAGGTGGCGTAAGCAGCAATAATGTAGGTGTACTCGGTGGTTCGGCGGCATCTCGCCCAACTTCGGGCTCAAGCCGTAACACTGCGGTGACATCTAACCCTTCACGCCCAGCATCGCAGGGTGGCGTGACATCATCACAGGGCGGCACTTCGACTACACGCCGAGGCAACGCCGTAACACAGTCAAGCGGTCGCGGTGGCTCATCATCGGTAAACCGCGGCGGAACAACTACTCGCTCGAATGCAGTAACTCGTTCTAACTCATCGTCTTCGTCAAAGAGCACTCCAGCGAAGAGCACCTCTTCATCATCGAAGTCGTCAAGTTCGAGTTCATCGTCGAGAAGCAGTTCTTACTCTTCTGGCTCGTCTTACTCATCGTCATCATCATCTTCGCGTGGCGGTGGTTACTCGGGTGGCTCGGGCTTCTCGGGCTCATCAATGGGCGGCGGCTCACGCAGCGGTGGCGGCGGTGGTGGCGGCTCACGAGGCGGACGCTAAAGGATAGTATAAAAAAGGATAATGGTGAGGTGGCGGCACGAGGTTTGCCGCCATACTCCATAAATAAAAGTGTGCAACGATGAAAAACTATTTGAGAATTACACTTGTGGCGCTGGCAACAGCACTCACGCTCTCGGCTGGAGCGCAATACCGATATGGTGGTCTGCTGATGGACCACGACGGAATGATGGGTAGCGATATGTTCACCCTCTCGCAGGTAAACTTCGGCTTCGGCACAGCACGCTCGATGGCTATGGCGGGTGCTTTCACCTCGCTGGGTGGCGACCTCGCGTCGATGGGTATCAACCCTGCGGGTCTGGGTATGTACCGCTCGAACGACATCTCTTTCTCGCCTATGATGGGCTTCCAGAGCGCCGAGAACAGCGCGACAAGTTGGGGTGAGAACGAGTATAACCGATTTGCTATGGGTAACCTCGGCCTGGCGCTCAACCTCTATGAGAGCAGCGATACACGCCTTGTGAGCGTGACACTCGGTCTGGGCTACAACCGCGTAGCCGACTTCAACTACCGTTACGGCTTCACATCGCAGAGTGGCGCATCATCGGCACCCTACCGCTCGATTGCTGACGCCTTCTCGCTGATGATGGGCGAGAGTGGTATTTTCCCCGACCAGGACGGCAACCTCGGCTATGACTGGCGCGACGCATATTATTGGGGCGGCATCCTGGCATACAACGGCTATCTGTTGGATGTGGGCGAGGATGAGTACGGCTCATTCTGGACCTCGGCAGACCGTCTGGGCGTAAATGCGGGCGTGGGTCACACGATGAATATGGAGAGCAAGGGCGGCATCGGCGAGTATGATATCTCGTTCGGTATGAACTTTGGCAGCAAACTCTACCTCGGCTTCACCTGGGGTATTCAGTCGGTGAAATGGACCCGCCAGATGTACTACGGCGAGGACTACATCTACAACTCGACACCAGTCTATTCCGACGGCGTGGCGCTGGAGAGCCCTGCACAGTGGATGGACTACAATCAGGCTGTGGTGGTGCGCGGCGTAGGTATGAACGCGAAGTTCGGTGCTATCTATCGCCCTGTGGAGGCGTTGCGACTCGGCGTGGCACTGCACACACCTACTCACTACTCGCTCGAGCGCAGTTATCAGGCATATATGGCGACAAACTTCAACCCTGCGGGCGACACAACGCCTTCGCTGGATGATGTGGGTATGAACACCTGGGACTTCTTCTCGCCAACGCGATTGATGTTCGGTGCATCGTACGCCTTCGGTCGCTTTGCAGTGGTGTCGGTGGACTACGAGCGCGACTGGTATAATGGAATGAGAGTGAGCAACATACCTGCGGGATTTGACCTTACAAAGAGCGACTATCGCTATGAGTTCAAGAACAACTACAAGGGCTCGAACACGCTGCGCTTCGGTGCGGAGATTAAGCCTCTGCCATCGCTCGCCCTGCGTGCGGGTTATGGCATAGCGGATGGTGCGCTGCGCGAGGATTACAACCTCTACTACAACACGCCAGTGACCTACCGCACAACCTGCCTCTCGGCGGGTGTAGGCTTCGCAATTCGTGCCGTAACGCTCGACCTTGCGTATCAGCATCTGGAGAACTTGCAGACCGCATATATGCTCTACTACGCGATGGACGATTTGGGCAATTTCGACACTGCAAGCCCTTACTACCGCACTGATTTCAAGCGTAACTACTTCACGCTCTCGATTGGATATAAATTCTAAACAAACTCGCTATGAAACGACTTCTGTTGCTGGCACTGCTCAAAATGGTGCTCGTGGTATGCCTGGTGGGGTGTGGAAAGGCACACCTGACGGTTGCTTCGTTTAATGTGCGCTACGATGCTGCGGCAGATGCTACCAACGGAGATTCGTGGGCGGAGCGCAAGGAGGCGGTGGCGGATGTCATCCTCAACCACGACTTTGACATCGTCGGCACACAGGAGGCCAATGCCAGCCAGTTGCCCGAGTTGGAGGCTCTGCTGGAGGGTTATGGCTGCATTACGCACCCCTACGGCGGCAACAACGGCACGGGACACAACTGCGCGACATTCTACAAGCACGATAAGTTGGAGTTGCTCGACCAGGGTACATTCTGGTACAGCCCAACGCCCGAGGTGAAGAGCATCGGCTGGGATGCGACGGACTACCGTCTGTGTCACTGGGGTAAGTTCCGCGAGAAGCAGTCGGGCAAGGAGTTTTTCTTCTTCAACTCGCACCTCTACTGGCGTCTGCACGAGGCGCGCGCCAACTCGGGCGGTGTGCACACCCAGATGGTAAGTAAGATTGCGGGCCGTGAGCCCGTCATCAGCGTGGGCGACTTTAACTCCAAAGAGGATACGCCACAGGTGCAGGAGATACTCACGCTCTTGAACGATGCGAGAACGGTGAGCCCCGTAGTGGAGGGTTGCGATGTGACCGACCTTGGCGGCGGTAACTTCCAGGGCGAGGCGAAGGCGAGAATTGACTTTATCTTCCTGAGCAAGGATATTGAGGTGGAGTCGTTCCGCACCATCGAGGATAAGCGCAAGAATGGGCACTACCCTTCGGACCACCTGCCAATCGTGAGCAAGATTCGATTGTAGCAAGTGTCTGATTTGGAGTCACTTGAGAATATAACGACTGCCGAGAGGTGGTCGTTTTTTTGTGTCCATATTAGAAAAACACAGCCGCAAGGCGGCTGTATCTTTGGAGGCGTAACGCGCTTTAGGCGCGTCACCCCCCCCCGCCGCCTCCAAAGATAATTTCCTTGTATTACTCTTTAGAAAACAAAAATCAGGCGGAAGCCTGTATCTTCGGTGGTTCAATGTGTAAAGCACCACGCCGCTACCCACGAAGATTTATCCTGCTCAACAAAGAAAATGCAAAACACCCGTTACGGGTGCGCCCCTGCCGCCGAAG
>JAFZFR010000070.1 GCA_017555805.1 Alistipes sp.
ATCTCGGCGATCTTGATAGCGCCCTCGGCAGCAGCGAATGACTCGTGACCTGCCAAGAATGCGAAGCACTGTGTCTCCTCACGGAGCAAGCGTGCAGCCAAGTTACCGTGGCCGATACCTACCTTACGGTCGTCAGCAACAGAACCTGCGATGCAGAATGCCTGCAAGCCCTCGCCGATAGCCTCGGCAGCGTCAGCAGCGTTTGTGCAGCCCTTCTTGATAGCGATAGCAGCACCAACTACATAAGCCCACTTTGCATTCTCAAAGCAGATAGGCTGTGTCTCCTCACACATCTTGTAAGGATCGATGCCCTTCGCATCACAGATGGCCTTTGCCTCCTCGATGCTACCAATTCCGTACTGTGCGAGCACCTCGTTGATGTGGTCGATTCGGCGCTCGTAGCTCTCAAATAAATTTGCCATATCTTTTTCTCTTATTTTTCGATTATACAAATGTGTGGTTTACTCCTGACGAGGATCAATGTACTTCACTGCGTCCTTGAAGCGGCCATAAGAACCCTTTGACTTCTCCAAAGCCTCTGCTGGCTCGATGCCCTTCTTGATGAACTCCATCATCTTGCCAAGGTGTACGAACTCGTAGCCGATAACCTCATCGTTAGCATCCAAAGCCATACGAGTGCAGTAACCCTCTGCCATCTCGAGGTAACGAACGCCCTTCGCTACAGTACCGAACATAGTACCAACCTGTGAACGAAGGCCCTTACCCAAGTCCTCAAGACCAGCACCGATTGGAAGACCGCCCTCAGAGAAAGCTGACTGTGTACGACCGTAAACAATCTGCTTGAAGAGCTCGCGCATCGCTGTGTTGATAGCGTCGCATACGAGGTCAGTGTTCAATGCCTCAAGGATAGTCTTGCCTGGGAGAATCTCTGATGCCATCGCTGCAGAGTGAGTCATACCAGAGCAACCGATAGTCTCAACCAATGCCTCCTGGATGATACCCTCCTTAACATTGAGAGTGAGCTTGCAGGCACCCTGCTGTGGAGCACACCAACCCACACCGTGAGTCAGACCAGAAATGTCCTTAATCTCCTTTGCTACAACCCACTTTCCCTCCTGAGGGATTGGTGCAGATGCATGATTAGCACCCTTTTTAACGCAGCACATCTGCTGCACTTCGTGTGAATAAATCATAATTTAGAAGAGTTTATTTGTTACTATAACAGTCTTTTTCTTGTCCCTATGCGCGGCATTTGCCGTATGGTCGCATAATTCCAACGCAAATATAATATAATTTTTGGATGACGGCAAAAAATGGGGAATTAATTATTCATAAAAACAAGAAATATTTTCCCCGCCGAGCCGCTGGGTTTGGCGCGTGGTTGTCTGCGGTGGTTTTTTCGTTAAAGATTCTGCCGCGTGTGGCCTGCCCCGATAATTTCTTATGCTGGGGTTGCTATTTTTGCCGATATTTTGTAAATTTGGCAAATAAAAATCTCCATAAGAAGATGCATAATAAAAAAATACTCATTTTGCTCGCAGTTGAGGAGGAACTCGGCGCCGAGAATATCTCTGCCATTGCGGCTCGCCACACGCTCCGATTGACGGGTGTAGGCAAATTGCGTGCCTATGAGTCCACGCTGCGCGCGTTGCATGAGGCGGATTACGATGTGATTATCAACATCGGTACCTGCGGCTCGTTCTCGCACCCCTATGCGACCCTGTTGCGCCCGTCGGTTGTGGCGCAGGGCGACATCTATCTCGACTCGATGTTTGCAACTAAACCGCTCACGCTGCCTACGGGCGACGAGGGCATATCAATCGTTTCGTCGGATAACTTTATAGGCGAGGATACCCCTGCTGCACAGCGCGAGAAGATTGCGAAGTTCGATTGTATGGATATGGAGTCCTATGCGGTGCTTCGCGCCATCAGGTTGCACGCCTCGCTGGAGGGTAAGCCCGCGCCCGAGGTCTATATACTCAAGATGGTGTCGGATGGTGCTGATGCCACCATTGGCGACTGGAGCGAGCGCATCGAGGGCTTGCGTCCATTGTTGCGAGAGGAGTTGGAAAAATTGCTAAATGTGCTTGAAGATGAGAATTAATGCAAATTGTAAGATAAACATCGGTCTGGATGTGTTGCGTCGTCGCGCAGATGGTTATCACGACCTCTCTACGGTGATGATGCCCGTTGTGGGGCTCTATGATGTCGTTGAAGTAGTCCCAATCGAGGGCGAAGAGAATGAGTTTCATTCGCTCGGTCTGGTGGTGGATTGTCCCGCCGACCAGAACCTCTGTATCAAGGCGGCTCGCCTGATGCAGCAGCGCTATGGCGTGGGTGCGGTGAGTATTACGCTCGATAAGCGCGTGCCTTTTGGTGCGGGTTTGGGTGGTGGCTCGTCGGATGCTACGGCGGTGCTTGTTGCGATGAACGACATCTTCTCGCTCGCGCTTGATGAGCAGACCTTGATTGACCTCGCCTCGGAACTCGGTAGCGACACAGCATTCTTCGTGAGAAACACGCCCCAGTTATGCGAGGGTAGGGGTGAGATTATGACCCCCGTAGAGTTGAATCTCGGCGGGAAGTGGCTGGTGCTCGTTAAGCCCGATGAGGGTGTCTCTACGCGCGAGGCGTATGCGGGCGTGAAGCCGGCAGAACCTGCGCTCTCGCTTACGGAGCGATTAGCAAAGCCTATCGAGGAGTGGCAGAATAGCGTGAAAAATGATTTTGAGCCTTCGGTATTTGCGGCTCATCCGGTGATTGCCGATGTGAAGCAGCAGTTGATTGATGCGGGCGCACTCTATGCCTCAATGTCGGGTAGTGGTTCGACCGTATTTGGTCTGTTTGCAGAAAAAGAGAAGGCGCAACAGTTTCTCTCTGTCACGCCTTTTATCTATCAGTTATAACCTCGCTTAACACCACATCATCGCTGCTGCGCATAGCAGAAAACCGCCCACAAAACCGATGAGTAGTTGGCGGCTGCGGTTGCGACCCATATAGAGTCTTACCGACGAGAGCACTCCCGCCAGCAGGATTGTCACAATCAGTGTCCAGAAAAGGGAAATCTCGCCCAGGATATTGAGCATCGTGAACAACGCCACCGCTGCACCCATTGCCGTGAGGTGGTAACTGATGCGCGAGAAGGGTAGTGCCACCAAGCAGAATATCTCGCAGAAGAGACCCGCCACCGCCATCTTGCGGAAGATTGCCAACGCTGGGTATTTCATCATCGTGAAGGCGAGCGTTATGAAGCATACGGCGCCCACCAAAAGCGCAGTAATTGTAATCTCTTTTCTTGTTGTTCGCTTGCTGCCGCTGCTCAATCTGCGCAGGCGCTTTATCAGCCCCATAGCCAGCGTGGGCAGTATGAGTGAGTAGAGTGATACATTCCACAGCAAGTAGGTCTTCACCTTCCACGAATAGTAGGAGTGTACCGTTCCCGTAAAGAGCAGTATCACCATTATATATATAGGAATGAAGAATGGGTGTAACACCCACGAAGTAACTCTTGCTATCTTGTTCAACATTGTAAGTTGGTTTCTCGCCCTCTATGTGGGCATTAAAGCCCTCTGCGGGGCGCATTAAATCTGTTTGCGAAGGCGCGCTACGGGGATGTCGAGCATCTCGCGATACTTCGCTACGGTGCGGCGTGCTATGCAGTAGCCCTTGCCGTTGAGGATGTTCATCAGCGTCTCGTCGGTGAGTGGATGGCGCTTGTCCTCCTCGTCGATGCACTTCTGGAGGATATTCTTTATTTCGTAACTTGACACTATCTCGCCGCTCTCGGTCTGCATAGCCTCCGAGAAGAGTGACTTTAGCAGAATGATGCCGAAATGGGTCTGCGCGTACTTGCTGTTCACCACACGCGAGATGGTCGATACATCCAGTCCAGCGCGGTCGGCGATGTCCTTCAATATCATCGGGCGCAGTTTGCTCTTGTCGCCATCCTTGAAATACTCCTTCTGGAAGTTGAGTATCTCCTGCATCGTACGCATCAGCGTGTCGTGACGCTGCTTGATTGCCGAGATAAACCACTTCGCCGAGTCAATCTTGCTCTTTACGAACTGCACCGCCTCCTTATCCTTCTCCGATACGAAACCATCCGACGACACCATATCGCGAATCATATCCACATATCTGCGGTTAATCTTCACATCGGGGATGTTGTAGGAGTTGAGCGACATGTCGAACTGGCCATCGTGGTAGTCGATGGTAAAGTCGGGGATGATGTATGGCGAGGTGTCGAAACTGCTATCCGAATAGAGGTTGCCTGGCTTTGGCGAGAGGTGTTTAATCTCATCTATGGCGTCGCGAAACTCATCCTCCGAGAGGTTGAGTCGCTGCATCAGTTTCTCGTAGTGCTTCTTGACAAACTCGTCGAAGTATGACGATAGAATCTTCAGCGCAACCTTCTTGGCTGGGGTGTCGATGCGTCGCTGGTTCATCTGCAACAGCAGGCACTCCTGCAAGTTGCGTGCGCCGATGCCCGCAGGTTCCAACTGGTGGATGAATGAGAGCAGTCGTTCCAACTCCTCCACGCTATACTCCAGGCCTAAAGAGAAGGCAATGTCATCCGATATAGACTCCATATCACGGCGCAGGTAGCCATCCTCGTCGATGCTGCCAATCAGAAACTCCGCCACCTTGCGCTCCTCATCCTTGAGGTTGCGGTAGCGCAACTGCTCCATCAGGTACTCCTGCAACGAAAGACCTTCGGTGAGGGTTACGGGGCGCTGTTTGTCATCCTTCGAGAAGTTGTTTATGCGCGACTTGTAGCCTGGCGAGTCATCCTCACGCAGATACTCCTCGACGGAAATCTGCTCCTGCATATCCTCATCCTTGCGCTCATCCTCCTCCAGGACGATGTTATCCTCAATCTCCTGCTTGATGCGCTGCTCAAGTTGCAGTGTGGGCAACTCCAGCAGTTTAATCATCTGTATCTGCTGCGGCGAGAGAGTCTGTTGTAGTTTCTGAATCTGGCGTTGTGAAATAGTCATCTATCGTTGTTTTTAAGTTCCACTTCGACAGGTTCCTTCCCTAAAAGTTTGCGCGTAGGCGTGCCTATCGAGCCGCCGACTTGATGGCAGCCACGATAGCCTTACCCCAGTTCTTCGCCATCTTGGCAGCACCCTCCTCGTTTGGGTGAAGGTAGAATGTGCCAGCACGACCCTCCTCGGCAAACATATACTTCTGGTAGTCGAGTTTGATGAGGTCGTAACTGTCGCAGTCACCGAGGTAAATATCGTTGTTCTCGTTGGCGAGTTCCACCAACACATTCACATAGTCGGTCATACGGTTCAGGCCCGCCACCAGGTAACGGGCACCGTTGTAGGTGTTGGGGCTGTACCACACTGGGCGCTGCAACACGAAGATTGCATCGGGGCACAACTCACGCAGGCGAGCGATGATGATGAGCAAGTTCTTCTTGTAATCCTCATTGCTTACGGGTGCGCCAGTAGGGCCAGTCGATGCCGAATCGTTTGTGCCCAGCATAAATGAGAAGACAAATTTTGCATCATTTTTCTCCTTGAGCGCGGCGATGGTGTTCTCCACGCGGCGGAAGTCGCGGTTCAACGCTGGCAGATAGTCCACCGTAGTTGCACCCGAGCGACCGCTGTTGGCGAACTCCTTGACGCATCCCAACTTCTTGTTTACGAACTCGGTTGCGACAACAGGAGGCGCGGTCTTGCTACGGTCGGCGTGCAGCGCACCATAGGTGATGCTGTTGCCGATGTAGATGATGTTATAACCGTTGCTGTCGGGGCGCTTTGCCTGTGCATCGACGCCAGCGAAGAAGCAAGCCACTAAAACGAGCAAAATAAGTCTCTTCATAATTTATGCTAAAATTAGGTTTTCTCTGGTTTAGAACTCTGCATTGTTTGGTGTGCGTGGGAATGGGATAACATCGCGGATGTTAGACATACCAGTCACGAACAGCAACAGACGCTCGAAGCCCAAGCCGAAGCCCGAGTGAGGCGCTGAACCCCAACGGCGTGTGTCGAGGTACCACCACAACTCCTTCTCGCTCATCTGGAGTTCCTGCACTCTTGCAGAAAGTTTGCCATAGTCAGCCTCACGCTCCGAACCGCCGATAATCTCGCCGATTTTTGGGAACAACACATCCATAGCGCGTACTGTCTTGCCGTCCTCGTTCTGCTTCATATAGAATGCCTTAATCTCCTTTGGATAGTTGATAAGGATTACTGGGCGCTTGAAGTGCTCCTCCACGAGGTAACGCTCGTGCTCTGACTGAAGGTCGCAACCCCAGTCGCAAGGGAACTCAAACTTCTTGCCCGATGCCTTCAGGATGTTGATACCCTCGGTGTAGTCCAGGCGAACAAAGTCGTTCTTGATTACGAACTCCAGACGCTCGATAAGCTCCTTGTCCCACATCTTGTTCATAAACTCCAAATCCTCGCGGCAGTTCTCCAATGCGTAGTTGATGAGGTACTTGAGGAAGTCCTCTGCCAACTCCATATTATCCTCCAACTCGTAGAATGCCATCTCTGGCTCAATCATCCAGAACTCTGACAAGTGGCGTGGAGTGTTTGAGTTCTCTGCGCGGAAAGTAGGGCCGAATGTATAGATCTGACCCAAAGCCAATGCGCCGAGCTCACCCTCCAGCTGACCCGATACGGTGAGGTTACAAGGCTTGCCGTAGAAGTCCTGTGAGTAATCTACTGCGCCATCCTCGGTGCGAGGAGGGTTAGCGATGTCGAGTGTGGTTACATTGAACATAGCACCTGCACCCTCGCAGTCAGAACCTGTGATGAGTGGAGTGTGCCAGTAGTAGAAACCGTGGTCGTTGAAATACTTGTGGATTGCATAAGCCATTGCGTGGCGGATGCGGAAGATAGCACCGAAAGTGTTTGTGCGAGGACGCAGGTAAGCGATGTCGCGCAGGAACTCCAGAGTGTGACCCTTCTTCTGCAATGGGTAGCTCTCTGGGTCAGCTGTGCCGTACACCTCGATGTTTGTAGCCTGAACCTCTACGCCCTGACCAGCACCTGGTGACTTCACCAACTTACCGTCAACACGGATACAAGAGCCTGTTGTCACAGCCTTCAATGTCTCCTCGTTGCACGAAGCCAAATCCACAACTACCTGTATGTTTGTCACGCAAGAACCATCGTTCAATGCGATGAAAGCCACATTCTTGTTACCACGCTTTGTGCGCACCCAACCCTTTACGGTGATGTCGCAATCTTTTGCGCCAGATTTTAGAATCTCTGCAATTCTCTGATTTTTCATAGTTTTCTATATTTTGTTTAATTATTATCTCGACATAAAACCCAATAAAGGGTCGCTTATCAATCCACAAAGGTAGTTAATTATTTGATATTTGTCAAAAAAAAAGTACCTTTGCAAACGGTACTTGATGCCAAAGAGTGCCAAATAAGTAATGATTACTAACTTTCACCTAGTTATGAAACGACTTTTTTGCTTGGGCGTAGCCCTTTTTTCAATATTTTCGGCTATTGCGCAGTCACCTCGTATCTTCCGTTCGGAGTTCCTCACCTACGACAAGCGTGAGGACGCCAAGGCCGACAAGCGCACCGAGACCGTGGGCTATGAGGCCTTCAAGCCCGAGCGCATCGCAATCGCTGGTGGCGAGGTGCGTTTTGTGCAGAAAATCACCATCGACGCAACGCGTAACGACTACAACACATTCTTCCATCTGGAGAATGTCGGTATGGCATACACCTTGTTCGTGAACAACGAGCCCGTGGCGGATGTCGAGGACCCATTCACTCCTGCCGACTTTATGCTCTCGAAGTATTTGCGTCAGGGTGTGAACGAGATTATGGTGGGCGTGCGCCAGAGCCGTACACCGCAGTTGCAGGAGAATATCTATCAGCCTGGCTTCGAGCAGTTTGACAACTCATATTTCTTTATGCAGCGTCGTCTGTCGGTGCGCGATTTCAACATCATCCTTGAGCCCGACACCACACGCCAGTACGCCAAGTTGCGTATGGATGTCATCATCGCCAACGACTTTAATTTTGCCGAGACCATCGAGGTTGGTTTCGACATCTACGACCCCAAGGGCAAACTCAAGGAGTTCAGTGTGAATGACCTTGAGGTTGAGGGTCGCTCGATTGATACATTGCGCTTTAATCCAGATATTTACCACACCTACTCGTTCAAGTGGGGCGATGGCAAGACGCCACTCTACGACCTCACGCTCTACATCAAGCGCAACGGTATGTTGTGGGAGTATATTCCTTTGAAGGTGGGCTTCGGTAAGACCGTATATCGCGATGGCAAGTTCTTCCGTTTCGACAATGTTCTGCACATCCAGAAGAAGGAGCACTTCAATGCGCTGGATGACCGCCAAAAGACCTTCGTTGCTATCGAGCAGGCGAAGTTGAGAGGTTACAACACCCTCTGCCCTGACTATCCACAGCCAAAGTGGTTCTACGATATGTGTGACAAGGCGGGTATGTTCGTCATCGACCGCGCCAACATCAACTCTCCAAGCAAGCATAACGACCGAGGCATCGGTGGCACTCCAGCCAACGACCCCGAGTTGGTGGACGAGTACTTGGAGCGCGTGAAGGCTATGTACTACCGCTCGCGCAACCACTCTTGCATCATCGCCTTTGCGTTGGGTGGCGACGAGTCGGGCAACGGCTACAATATGTACAAGGCCTACGAGTGGCTCAAGTCAGTTGAGAAGGAGCGCCCCGTAATCTATCTGGGCACCGAGGGCGAGTGGAACACCGATATGCACTAAACCGCAGGCGAGATGAATATCGAATTGATTGTTGTAGGCAAGACCGACTCCAAGGAGGTTGAGGCGCTCGTTGAGATGTACTCCAAGCGCATAAACCGCTATTGTAAGTTCTCGCTCACAACCATTGCCGATGTGCGTAACACCCGCAATATGGCACCCTCGCGCCAAAAGCAGTTGGAGGGAGAGGCTATCCTGCGACTGGTGGGGGAGGGCGACTGCCTTACGCTGATGGATGAGCACGGCCAGCAGTTCAGTTCGATGGAGTATGCCCAGTGGCTGCAAAAGAGGATGTTGAGCGGCGTGAAGCGTCTGGTGCTGGTCATCGGCGGCCCGTACGGCTTCTCCGACGAGGTCTATGCCCGAGCCAATCAGAAGATTTCGCTCTCGCGAATGACCTTCTCGCATCAGATTGTAAGGGCAATCTTCGCCGAACAACTCTACCGAGCCTTTACGATTCTGAATAACGAACCTTATCATCACGAGTAAATATGAAGATTTTTAAGACTCATCTGGCACTGCTCATTTGGCGTATCATACTTCTGTATGTGGTTTTGATGCTGTGCCGTCTGCTTTTCTATCTCTATAACTCAACCCTCATCGGCGAGATTCCCTTCGAGGAGTGGTGGAGTCTGGTCTGCGGCTCGCTGAAGTTCGATACGGTGTCGATTCTCTATGCTAATGCCCTGTTTATCATCCTCTCGCTCATCCCGTTGCGTGTGCGTGAGAGCCGTTGGTGGCGCAGAATAAAGGCGTGGTATTATGTGGTGGTGAATGCGGTGCTTATCGTGGCTGCCAACCTCGCCGACACAATCTATTTCCACTATACGCAGAAGCGCTTTACGGCCGATGAAATCTTCTTTGCCGACAACGATAACTCGGCTATGCTGGTGCTGAAGTTTGCCGCCGAGAACTGGTATATCGTCCTCTTTGGCATCGCCTTTATCGTTATGCTTGCGGCGGGATATTGGCGCAAAACAAGAGAGTGGAGTATGCTGAATGGCGTCTGGTACTACCTCGGCTCAACGGTTATCTTCGTGGCGGCCTTGGGCTTGTGTGTGGGTGGCGTAAGAGGTGGCTTTACCAAGATGACGCGCCCAATCACGATGTCCAACGCAACGCTCTATACGGCTGACAATATGCGTGCTGCGATGATTTTGAGCAATCCGTTCTGCATCCTTCGCACAATTGGCTCAAGTGGCAAAATTTCCTACGAGAAATACTTTTCAGAGGAGGAACTGAACGAAATTTTCACTCCCGAGCATCGTCCTGCACTGACCGAGGAGCCTACCGAGTTGGAGGGTAGAAATGTGGTGGTCTTTGTGATGGAGAGTTTTTCGGCGGAGCACTCGGCACTGCTGCGCCCTGACCTATATGAGGATAAGGAGCAGAAGGGCTACACGCCATTTATGGACTCGCTGATGCGTCAGAGTTATACATTCTATAATATGTATGCCAACGGTCGCCGCTCCATTCAGGCTCTGCCTGCGGTGTGGGCATCCATTCCATCCTATAAGAATCCTTTTGTGCTGATGCCGCAGTCGATGGCTCAGACCCGCGCCCTGCCAGCAATCCTGCGCGACAAGGGCTACCGCACAATGTTCTTCTGTGGCTCCGACCACGGCTCTATGGGTTTCGGTGCTTTCGCCCGCACAACGGGCATAGAGCATCTTTACAGCCGTCAGGACTATGAGGCTCGCCACGGCAAGGGTGATTTTGATGGTTACTGGGGTATTTGGGATGAGAAGTTTATTGACTTTATGGGCGAGGAGTTGCAGCAGTCGCAAGCGCCATTCTTCGCAACAATCTTTACGCTCACCTCACACCACCCATTCGTTATTCCCGAGGAGTGGGAAGGCAAATTCCCCGAGGGCTTGACGCCAAACCACAAGTGCGTGGGCTATGTGGATAATGCTGTTGGAAGATTTTTCGAGAAGTACAGCGAGGAGGAGTGGTTCCAGAATACGATTTTCGTTTTTGTTGCCGACCATGTGTCGAGCGAGCAGTTTTCGGATGTGTTCCGCACCTCGCCTGGCAGTTATCAGGTCGTTGGCTTCATCCACGCGCCAAACTCTTCGCTTGTGGGTGAGCATCGTCAGGTGGTTTCGCAGGTTGATTTGATGCCTACGCTGCTCGGTCTGATGGGTAACGATGAGCCCTATTTCGCCTTCGGTCGCGACATCTTCGGCGAGCACGACGCAGAGCCAATCTCGGTGAGTTACGATAACAATATGTTCCAGGCAATCACCGCCGAGCACCTTATCCTTTTCGATGAGCATCAGGTAGTTGCGGTCTATGCCCACGACGACATCCGTCACGAACACAACCTCAAGAATGAGATTGACACCTCCTCAATCGAGCGCCGACTAAAGGCTAATATCCAGAGTTATTACTCTCACATCGAAAACAAAAATTACACTATAAAGTAACAAGAAAATAGGTTGCCCCGTGTGAGGCAACCTATTCTTTTTATAGCATATTCTCGCTCTACATCTTGTAGAACTCCTCCCATCCCTTGCGAGGTGGATTGCCCACCAACAGAGCATTTGCGAATGGGTTATCAACGATAATCTTCTTCTCGCGGTCGAAGACAATCTTCTGGTTAAGACGCTGTACCAATACGCCCAAGCAGAACATCTGACACAAAGGACCGAACACCTCGAATGGTGAGCGTGCCTTCTCCTCGCCCATACAAGCCAAGAGGAAGTTCTCGTAGTGGTTAGATGGGCTCTTTGGCACCTCTGGCAACTTATCCTTCATCGCCTCGGCCTTCGCCTTTGGAATAATCTCAAGTGTCGAGCCGTGTGAGCCGCCCTTGAAGATAAGATCCTTCGAGTAGATAATCTTACCTGGGTTCAACGCCACAGAGTGCGCCGATGCCTTCTGTCCGCCGATAGTAGGCACATCGCTACCCATCTTCGATACGCCATAGCCGTCTGGCAACTGTGGATAGTTACCGATACCGTCATACCAAGTAATCTGCACAGGTGGCATCTCGCCGCGGCGTGGGAACTTGAAACGAAGCGTAGATGACATTGGGAAGAAGTAGTTGTTCCAACCCTCCAACTTGATTGGCTCTACCTCGTATGGCAAGCCCAGGTCGAGGAACTCGTGTACGGTGTCGAGGATGTGAGCACCCCAGTCACCGAGTGCGCCCATACCGAAGTCATACCAACTGCGCCAGTTGCCTGGGTGGTATTTTGGACTGAACTCGTGGTGCTGCTGTGTTGTGTGCCACAAATCCCAATCCATACCGTCTGGAATCTGCTCCTCCTGTGGATAACGGTTGATGTTTACATCGTAGCCGTGCCAGCGGCGTGAGTTGTTCATGTGGGCGTCGATAGCCGTTACATCCTTGATGATGCCAGCCTCCTTCCACGCCTTGAACTGGAAGTAGTTTGCCTCCGAGTGACCCTGGTTACCGCCCTGTGTGACGAGTTGAGGGTTACGGCGAGCCGCATCCATCATCAACTGACACTCATAGAATGTGCGCGCCATTGGCTTCTCTACATAGACATGCTTGCCCTGATTGAGCGCCAGCATAACGCAGGCAAAGTGCGAGAAGTCGGGTGTCTCAACCACCACCGCCTCGAACTTGTTGCCCATCTCGTCGAACATCTTTCTAAAGTCGGTGAAGACCTTTGCCTCGGGATGTGCCGCGATAGCCTCCTGGCAGCCGCGCTGCTTGAGATCGACATCACACATCGCCACGATGTTTGCCAGGCCCGTACGCTCAAAGTCCTTCATCACCTCGCGACCGCGGTTGGCCATACCAATCCAAGCTACATTCACCTTGCCCAATTTGGCAAAACGCTCCTTCTTATCCTGCTGTGGCACAAACAGATCCTTACCGCTTGCTGCACCGCCCAGCATCACACCCGCTGCTGCAAGTCCTGAACGCTTCAAAAAGTCTCCTCTCGTAATCTTACTGCTCATAATATTGTAGTTTTAGTTGTTTTGTCAAGTAGTTTGAAATTCACCCCTAAAGATAGTGAAAATTTTGTTTCGTGCTGAAAGTTTGAGCGATAAAATTGTTAATAGGTGCGAATAATCCCGCTTTTGCCTGTGGGGAAGATAAAATGTGCGACTTCTTACCTCCCGCAGGGCAGAAACCTCTATTTTTTACGATATGAGGGCCAGTAGCCGCCCAGATTGTATAACTGGTTGTTTGGCAGACCCTGCTTGCCCGCACCCTGCTCCATCAACGCCTTGAGAGAGTCGAGATGCGTGGTGTATATATCCCTCGGCAGAGCCTTCTGCTCGTTGCATATTGACGCCGCCATACCTACCACCTCGCCCATCATTCCGCAGGTACGCATCACTCTTACGGTCCCCAACCCGATATGCGTCACGCTGATGTCGCGACCCGCCATAAAGAGGTTGTCGATGTTGCGCGAGTAGAGGCAACGATATGGTACAGCGTAGGGGTTGGTTGCGCCGTGAACGCATATCGACTTGAACTCCTCGCCTGGGAAATGTTTTGTGTTCTGTGGGTCGGGGTAGTGCAAATCAATGCTCCACGATGTTGTGAACGAAGCGTCGGGGTAGGCTATCTCGTTTATCAGGTCATTCTCGGTCAGCACATGGTCGCCAAGCAGACGGCGTGACTCTCGCTTGCCCGCTATGTATGCCACCCAGCCGAGTTTGCGATTGCGATACTCCTCATTCTGTGGGAGTCGGTTTTTCAGGAAACTCCAATTTGAATATACCACCATCAACCCGTAGTCGCGTATGCGCTCAAACTCCTCGCATTGGTCGTAGTTCATACCCGTCTCCCAGGTCCATTCACCCATCACTACGCGCTGGCAACTCTCCTCGTTGAAGTTCAGTCCATACTCGAAAAGCGGAAATTCGCTCTCCTGACCCTCCTTTACCGAATACCATTGTGTTGATGCTCCCATTGTCATCTTGTCCGCCACCTCGGGCGCAGAAGGCTCGCCGTAGTCGCTACGGCTCTCGCGACCCATAGCAAAGTCAGCGCCCGCCAGATAGCCCACCGTACCATCTCCCGTGCAGTCGGCAAATATCGGGGCACGGAAGGTTACGATTTCGCCCGTCTCGATGTGTTGCGCCTGAACGGCATTGATGTGCCCGTTGCGACTGTCGATAGCATAGACCCTGTATGATGGGTATAGCGTGAGATTCTTCTCTGTCTCCAGAAAAGCGCGTTTCTTGTCATCCTCGTAGTTCTCTGCTGGCTGGGCATTACCACCATTCAGCGGCCCAAACTCCTTAATCATATTGCCAAGGTTGGGGTATGGTCCAATCTCAATATGTCCGCCCAGATGCACTCGCGTCTCGGAACTGTTTGCTCCACCCCACAAAGGACGGTCGTTAATCAGAGCAACCTTGCATCCCAGACGCGATGCCGCCACCGCAGCGCACATTCCCGCAATGCCTCCGCCCACAACCACAAAATCATACTTCTCCACTCTTGCCTTGCGTGGGTTGTGTTTTGTCCTGAATTTGGCGAGTTGCTCGGCGTGGGTTGGTGGTGCGGCGCTCTTATCTTGCGTGATGTATATCGCGTCGCATCGTCCATCAAAACCAGTGACATCGTGCAGACTTAATCTCTTCACTCCAGCCTTGTCGATATTCACCGAGCCCGCATACTGCCACTCCCACTCGCTGCCCTTTGCGCCCAGTTCGTTGGGGAGAATCTGCTGGTCTATGCCAATGTGGAAAGCGCCAGCGCCACGCTTGCTGCTCCAGGGTGATGTCCAGTTGTAGGTGCGGGCGTAGATGTGGTATTCTCCCGCCTTGCGAAATCTCACTTCGGAAGATGCATCCTCCACCGCACAACCCATGCCGTGTGCAATCAGGTATGGCGAGCCCATCTCGAAGGTGAATTGTTGATCAACCGACCAACCTCCTTTGTCGGCGAAACTCTCTGCTTCGATGAGTATGTCACTCTGTGCGTGAGAGTTGATGCACAGCATCAGCAGGAAAAGTGTAGCGAGATATCGTTTCATAGTTGCGGTTTTTTGTGTAAGGTTACTCTGCCCACGATGGGCTTTAGATTTTCCTTAAAGGTAGTGAAAATTTCCGAGATTTATCTCCCCGTTAAGATTTATTTCTCTTGGTGGCAATCTTTTTCTCTGCAACGCTTGAAAAATTGGGCGCAATTGGATAACTTTACGATGTAAAACCTAAAACTAAATTCTATGAAAAGATTATTTTTCTTGTTTGCCGTTGCTTTGGCGGCGGTATCGTGCTCTGGCGAGCAGGAGCGTAAGGCGGAGCATATCTTCCTTGTTGGCTTCGACGGCTGGGGCTCATATTGTATGGACTCTGTTGAGATGCCTTTCACGCGCGAGTTGATGGAGCAGGGCTGCTTCACCTTTAAGAAGCGCGCCGTCCTGCCATCTGTCAGCGCCCCAAACTGGGCTTCGATGTTTATGGGCGCAACGACCGAACTCACTGGCTGGACAAACAATGGCGATGCGGCACCACTCGCACCAGCCTATGTAAACGAGAATGGCGTATTCCCGACAATCTTCTCGCTTATCCGCGAGCAGTTGCCCGAGGCGAAGACCGCCTGCATCTATGAGTGGGGCGGCATCCGCCCATTGGTTGATGAGAAGGCTATTGACTACTGCGTTCAGTCACGCCCCGAGGATATTGCGGCCAAGTCGGCGGAGTATATCAAGAGCGAGAAGCCCGATTTTATGGCAATCATCTACGATGACCCCGACCATGTGGGTCACAGCAAGGGCCACGACACACCCGAGTATTTCGCCCGTATGGGGGAGTTGGATGCTTGCTTGGGTGAGATTATCGAGGCAATCAAGGAGGCTGAAATTTATGACGACAGCATCATTATCGTGACATCCGACCACGGCGGTATCGGTCACGGCCACGGCGGTCAGTCGATGATGGAGATGGAGACTCCGTTTATCATCGCGGGCAAGAATATCAAGTGTGGCGGCGAGTTCTCGGAGGTTATGTTGCAGCAGGACACTGCTCACACCCTCGCCGAGGCGTTTGGACTCGCAGTGCCACAGATGTGGAGCGGAAATTCTATGTCGCAGGTGTTCGAGTAGTGGACTTCGTTCAATCATTCCCATAGGCTGCTAACCCAAAAGGTTGGCAGCTTTTTTTATATAGGGGTGAAAAATAATGTAGACAAATTGTAAAAATTTTGCAACTATGTATTGCAAAGTAGTGAAAAGTAATTATATTTGCATAACCAAAACAGAAAAACCGATAGCCGAGGAAAATATTTTCAGATGATTTGTAGTAAATCGCCCCACAGTTGCGACTAATGTGAAGAAGCAAAAAATGGAGTGAAAATTTGCAGATAAGAAAATTATATTTACCTTTGTTATCGAAATTCGTAAAACAAATAAAAAAAAACGATAAATGACATAAAACAGGAAAAACACACTCTCGACTCAACTATTAAACAACAACTATTACAAAAACATTTTAACTATTATGAAAAATCTTTATCGCGTGATGCTGTCGCTCCTTATGGTTGTGGCATTCTCGGTCACAACCTGGGGCAAGCAGCAGGACTCTCTCAAGGGAAGAGTCGTAAATTCTCAGAATCAGCCTATCGGCTACGCAACCGTGGTAGCAATGGCAAACGATCGTCAGGTGGCGGGCACAACCACCGACGAGAAGGGACTCTTTACGATGACCCTCGCTTCGGGTGACTATCGCCTTGTGGTGGAGTTTGTTGGCTACAAGAGTATCGACAAGCAAATCAAGGTTTCGGGTGTGACCGACCTCGGTGACCTTGTTATGAATGAGGCTTCGACCGAGATTGGCGAGGTGGTAGTATCGGCGCAGATGATACGCCGCGAGGCTGACCGCTTTGTGGTGGATGTTGCTAATTCCGACTCCGCCATCGGCAAGGATGGCGAGGAGTTGTTGCGCCAGTCGCCTGGCGTGTGGATTCAGGATGATAAAATCTCGGTGAACGGAGCGAGTGGCACGAAACTCTACATCAACGACCGAGAGATGAAGCTAGATGGAGCAGATTTACTCTCTTACATTCGCTCGTTGAAAGCCGAAGATATTGCCAAGATTGAGATTGTGCCACAGACTGGAGCCGACCACGACGCCAATTCTTCGGGCGGAGCTATCAAGATTACCCTGCGCCGCCGACTGGAGAATGGTGTTATGGGCACGGTGGGCATTTACAGCGGATTGGGTAAGTATGGTCACGACCCTTATCCTTATGCTCGCATCAATGCCAATGTGGGTAAGTTCACGCTGAGCGGTGCGGTGAGTTACTACAGAAGCAAGCATGTTTTTCTTGCCGACGAGCAGACCGACTACCTCTCCACATCCTCAAGGATGACCTCCTCAACCGACGACGAGATGCGAAGCAATGAATTTGCAACAAACTTCTCGGTGGTCTATCAGGCTAACCCAAAGCATAGCATTGGTATTGATTATAGCTGGATTGACCATAGTGGTCGCGACTACATTGTGTCATCAACCCGCTTCGATACACCAACCGATACTCGGTTGAGCAATAGTATCTACGATGGCAACAGCGACCGCACAACTCACTACGCCACATTTAACTATATCTTCAAGACCGACTCTCTGGGCTCTATGTTTAAGGTACTTGCCGACTACCACAGCCGCGATGGTCTGGATACTCACTCTAACAGCACAACTATAAATGCTGGCGGTGGCGATATTGACTCGCTCTACAACGACCGCACCAAGACATTCTTCCGCGTGGCGACAGCCTCGGTGGCTCGTGAGATAGTCTTTTCGCAGGAGTGGCAGCTGAAGTATGGTGCAAAATATACCTACAACGAGATAAATTCCGCTGCGCAGTACCGTTACCTGCTGGGGCAGGAGTGGGTGCCATCGGTAGTGAGCGACCACGACATCAGCTACACCGAAAATATCTCGGCGGCGTATGCCATTGCATCTTTCCGTAAGGGTCGCTGGAGTGCGGTGATGGGTCTGCGAGGTGAATATACCAAGGCTCTGGGTAAGGGTAGTGATGTGAGTCAGGAGTATTTCTCGCTCTTCCCCAATGCAAATCTCTCGTATGCTTTAGATAGGCAGGGCAAGCACTCTCTGGTGGCGCAATACTCACGCTCTATCTCACGCCCCAGCTTCTGGAATCTCACGCCTACACGCACACAGATTTCCGATTACACCTACCAGACAGGTAACGCACTGCTTGATCCGTCTTATAATAATAAAATCTCGCTGACTGGCGTATTCGCATACAAATATAGTATCACGCTCGCGGCGGCTATCCAGACCGATGCCATCCAGCAGATGGTGGTGGCGGATGAGAATGACCCTCGTATGCTGAACCTCACCTATGTGAACCTGCCCAAGCTCAATAACTATACTGCAAGCATTTATCTGCCCTTTGCGGTGACAAAGTGGTGGGACTGGAACATCAACCTGACGGGCGTACTTGCCGAGCAGCAACTCACGCTGGGCGCACCGATTGAGTTTAATAAGTACGCGCAGGTAACATCCAATATGACCTTCAAACTGCCCAAAAATTTCTTTGTTGATTTGGGTTATTGGGGTATGACCCGCGTGAAGGTGAGCAACGCCATTGTCAATCCTGGGCACAACTTGAGCGTGTCGCTCAAAAAGCGAGTGAAGGATAGCTGGACATTTGTTTGTGAGGCTGTCAATGTCATCGCCCCAGTGCAGGATCTGGACTTTGTGCAGGATGATTTCACCCGCAACATCATAACCGATGGCTATGGCTCACGCTTCAGAATTCGTCTAGGTGCCACCTGGTCATTCAAGAGCGGCAAGGCATTCAACACCAAGCAGGTGGAGAAAGCGAATGATGAAAACCGTATGTAGAAAAAAATATCCGAGATGAATGCCATCTCGGATATTTTTTATTTAGAATATTCTTTAGAAGCCGCCGCGACCGCCGCCGAAGCCGCCGCCACCACCAGGGCCACCCATACCGCCGCCGAAGCCGCCAGGACCACCTCCAGGAGGCATCATCGATGGATCGAAGCCACCGCGCTGGTTGTTGTTCTGACCGCCACCAGTGTTACGACGCAAGTTGTAAGTGAACTTAAGACCGAAATAACGACCGATAACGCTGCTCATCGAGGTCTGCATATACTGTGAGTTCCAACTGCGGTTGAAACCATCGTTTGCAACCAAAATGGCATAATTATAATTTTACAACTCTAAAGTATATAATTTTAAAAATTATATAAAGTTTAGTAATATTGCCGTAATAACTAAAACTCCCACTATAATTTTATAGAAGATAGAATCAAAAAATGTGTGTTTATTACTATTTGTTACTGGGGTTTCTGCTAATGTATTAATAAAGTTTTTTATCTCTATTAACTCATTTTGACTTTCATCAATCTTTTCGGTTATGCCTCTCAATTCATAGTTATGCTGTTGTAAACTATTGTCAAGATGTGTGATTCTGTTTGCAAAATCATCCTGAATATTCTCTATTTTGTCGTTAAGGCTGTTTAATTCATCTCGATGCTCTCGAAGAATACCTTCAATGTTTGAGATTCTTACCATGAAATCTTCTTGAGCCTTGAGGTGTAATATTGCTGCTTGTAACTCTTGCTGTGCTATCTCGCTTAACTCCTCGTTGGTAGCATTTTCCAATCTCATGCGCAACTCTTTAATAGCCGTTCTTGTTGTAATTAAGTTTCCTGCGCAAATGACATATAAATTTCTGATGGTTTGGGCTATCCTCTGCTGATTCTTAAAGAGAGATTTACTTGCCTTGATCGAACTTTCCAACGCTTCAGATTGTGTTACTGAAACGGCTTGCAAAGTCTCAATAGCAGTTTTTTTCTTAAATAGTTTAACGCCGTTATCCTGGGCTTTTTTAGCCTCGCTGATTGCTCTCTCGACATTGCTTTCTGCACTCTTTATCTCTTTGCTTAGTTTGTCGATGCTTGTGATAGTGCTATCTAAATTTAAAACAAGCGCCTGCGATTGAGCTTCAGTCTGGATTAATACATCATCTGTTTGGTCTAATAATATATTATTCCCCATATTTTAATATATCTAATAAATTTGATTGTACTTTAGGGTTAAGTTTTTCTATTGTCTTGTTGTCTCGTATTGTGTGTAACTCTTCCACAATATTTTGTATAGATTCTCCGATGGATATGATTGATGAATTGGCAGCTTTCTCCATCAGCGCTATTGCCTCTTCGGTGTTTTGCGCCTCTATCCACATATCCTTTTGCAGTATGCTGAACTTTACATTATGTAGTAATAATTTTTCAGAGTACAATTCTATTCTTTTATTGCGAAGATGCTCTTTTTTAGCTCCCATATAAAGGTCTGTGCTAATTGCGATAGCAAATCTACCTATGCCTACGAAATTTATGCGCAACAACATGGTTTTAGCAAACGCCGCATAATTACCTTTCGACTCTGCGGCGGCACGGATTGCGGCATCAGCCATATCGATGGCGACGAATACGCCTGTTGATATGGTAATCATTCTTGCGATGGTTCTATTGTTGAATGGGAGTGTAGTTCCCCAATTAATCTTATTTATCACATCGTTGAAGGAGTTAATTTCGTTATTTTTGAATTCCGAAATTATACGGCGGATAAAATAGAATGACCTTACAATACACTCATTTACGACTATAGGTATAGCCTGCTTACCCAATTCATATGCTACACCAATCTCTGCGCGTAGATCGAAATTTCGTACACTTTCACGAATTAGCTTTCCGTTGCTGTCTCTCTCTGATAATAGTGTTCCGTTAAACAGTTTGCTAACCCATACGCTAAAATTGTTGCAGTTTTTAGAGTGATTAAAAAATGGTGTTGCAGATAACTCTTTGAGCATTGAAACAAATGGTCCAGGTAAGCCTGTGCCAAAACTTCCTGCTGCGATAGCTCCGCTTGAACCCGCAATATCGCTTATCATGTGGAATACCCAAGAGACAATACCGAGAGATAGTTTAGTCGGTAAATTTGTTCCAATTAAAGATGTATCAGGAACATTTGTTACTAAAAATGCTCCTAATGTGTCTGTTCCATATACCTTGCCTGTGAACTGGGTTAATAACGAAAATAATAGTCCTATAGGGGTGGGGTGATGTGAAAAATCGCGAAGATGATGTTGTCTGCCTCCACCAAAAATACTTGTTGCACTATCTGCTGCGATAGGGTATTTGTTTTCCATAAATTTAACAGCACCCTCTAATGAATCACCTTTGTAACCTTGTTTTTTTGCGACAGACTTAACAAATGAATTAACCTTTTCAGTTCCCCAATCTCTTCCTTCTGTTAGTGAAAATTCGCCAACAAAAAAAGAGTCGATTAATCCGCAGATAACGCCTGATGCTACGGCTATTGTGTAATCGAGACCATCTGCGTGATTTGTTAAACGATATATTTCCTGATTTAACCTGTCAATTTCTTGTTGATTAGTATCAATGAGGTTATCAACTTTAATTAAAAGTTGAGTTGAGTCCAGATGGGACATATCATCAAACGACAACTTGGTGTCAGTTATAACATCATATTGTACGGTTAAATTATCTTCTTGTGTTTGAAATGCTAAGAGTTTCTCCATTTGCGATAGTAGTTTTCATCACAAATGTAGTAAAAAAAGGTTATTCGTCAAAATAAAACTAATATTAGGAGATATGGTTTCGATGTTTAGAAAATAGCTTCAATCATTCATCCTCTAAAGGTAAGTTTTGTGGAGTTTACACTCTTCTGTATGATTAAGAATAAAAAAAGATTGCAGACCCGAGAGCCTGCAATCTTTTTTTTTGCTTTAGAAGCCGCCGCGACCGCCGCCGAAGCCACCGCCACCTGGGCCTCCGAAGCCGCCACCAGGGCCGCCCATAGGCATACCTCCTGGAGGCATCATCGATGGGTCGAAGCCACCGCGCTGGTTGTTGTTCTGACCGCCACCAGTGTTACGACGCAAGTTGTAAGTGAACTTAAGACCGAAATAACGACCGATGACGCTGCTCATCGAGGTCTGCATATACTGTGAGTTCCAACTGCGGTTGAAGCCATCGTTGCGGTTGAATACATCGTTTGCCACCAACTGGAACTCGCCCATCTTCTTGAATACCTTCATACCGATACCGAAGTTGCAGATGAGGTTCTCGTGGTCGAGCTGACTTGTCATTGAGTTCAAGCCCTGTGTCTTTGAGTAGTGACCATTAGCGCTCAATGTCAAACCGAAGCCGAACACCACGCGCACATTACCATTGATGTTGTGGTGAATCTCCTCGCGGTTGCTGTCTGGTGAGGTTGTGTTAGTCACATTGCTATATGATGGATGGTAAGCAAAGCGGAAGTCAATGAAGTCGCTGAAGTTAGAACTGATTGAGGCACCACCACCCACTGTGCGGCGCTTCGAGAAGTTCTTCTGCCACTCTACCTCGTCACCGCCGTTCCAACGACCGATGAGCGATGGTGATTGGTTCACACCACCATTTGCGTCGATGTTGAAGTTACAGCCGATGAATGTCAATGGGAAGCCGTAGCTGATGTGACCATTGTAGTTCCAAGCGCCATCGGTATTCACTGGCTTTGAGTACTGACCCGTTGGCGAGAGGGTTGTGAGGAACTCGCCATCTGGGCTCATAACCTGATAGCCTGGGCTGTTACGGATAACCGATGTCACGATTGAACGCTGTGCGATAGAACCGCCCACGCCCACAGAGAATGTTGTTCCGTTCTCGATACCCGAGTAGTTGTAGCTCAAGTTACCGCGGTGTGAGTATGAAGGTTTCAAATCGGGATTACCAGCCGAGATGTGGTTTACATTCGAGATATCCACAACATCCTGCAACTGACCCACCGAAGGGTTGGATGTTGAAGAGTTCACACGCACCATCAAGCGGTTCTCCATATTGAGCTTGATACGACCGTTGAACGAGTATGTGAAGTTTGCAAAACTTGTTTCAGGCAATGTGAAAAGAGCAGGGTAGAGACGCTTACTGTTCATTGTCACATGCTGGTAGTTCAAACGACCAGATACAGATGTACCCTCATAACCATATCGGAAACCAGGACCTACACGATGCGTAAGGTATGATGTGTTGTGGCTGTTAGAGTACTCTGGGTCGATGTCGATAGCGTAGTTGCCAGCCTCGAAGTCGTAGAGGCGTGTCAAGCGGTCAGCATCCGACTCGTTGTAACTTACATTGTAACCGATAGTCACCTGTGCGTGTTCGCCCAAAGGCTCTGCATAGGTCAAACCACCATTGAGGTTGTAGCCGTAGTTATCAGAGAGTGAGCGCTGCTGCACTGAATCTACTCTGTAAACTCGCTCCGAGTAGTTCTCGTTGAACGAGTTGCTCTTGTTGTAATTTGCATCGAAGTTCACCTGGAATGTACGGCCAGGCTTCTCGCCGATGCGTACCATATAGTTACCATTCACACCAGTGTTGATGTTGTCGCTCTCGCCGAGACTCCAGCTTGACAATGTGATATCCTCGAGACCGCTCACTGGGAAGTAGTTGTTTGCGTTTGTACCGTTGCTCTCGTTATCACCTGCCGATACCTGTGCACGCATCATAAAGCGCTGGCGCTCGTTGATTTTCCACTCGAAACGGGCATTCACAGAGTGTGAACTGCCTTTACCCTGGCTATTGCTGTTTGAGTACTGACGCTGGTAAATATCATCTCGGCCCGAATTCTTCTCCTCATCGGTGAGGAAGTAGTCGCGGTCGCTCCAGCTCCAGTTCTTGCGGTTGTTGGCGTTGAAGGTGTAGCTACCCTCCAGCTTAATCTTGTCGTTCTCGCCCCACTGTGCGATGTAGTTCAAGCCGCCCATACCCGCCTTTGACTCCGAGTTGCCATCCATATTGTTGGCGCGGAAGCGGAGTGTGGTCTTCGATATCTTGCGGAAGAAGTTTACATTACCATCCACAGTTCCGTAGTGCTGTGTCTTGTCGTTGGTCTTTGGCTCAAAGGCGTACATCGCGTTGAACTTACCGAAGATTGCTGTCTTAATCTTTGTCACGAGGTTGATTGCCTTGTAGCTGTTACCATCGTCGATGCCCGAGAACTCCGCCTCGTCGCTCAACTTGTCGAACACCTCCACCGACTTAATCTGGTCGGCTGGGATAGTCTTGATGGCGGTCGATACATCGTTGCCGAAGAACTCGCGACCATCCACCAAAATCTTCTGCACGGTCTCGCCCTGTGTGGTGATTGTACCGCCCTCGACCTTCAAACCTGGCAACTTTGCCAACAACTCGTCAGCGTCAGCATCAGGCAACACCTTGAAGGCTGCTGCGTTGTAAGAGATTGTATCACCATTGATAGAAGTGCGAACCGCTTGTGTTACCACGCTCACCTCATCAATTCGGTGCTTCTCCATCTCAATCTCCCACTCTGGTACTGTAAGCGGCTTGCCCTTCTCAACTGTAATCTGCATTGTGTCGCTCTGGTAACCCAGCGAAGATGTCACCAGACGATACTTGCCCGCCTCCACCTGCTTGAACTGGTAGGCACCACGAATGGCTGTGAGGGCATACTTCTTGTTGAGTGTGTCACGCAATGAGGTGAGCTCCACCTGTGCGCCTACCACACCATCCTTAATGCCGTTCTCAGTGCAGACGATTGTACCGTTTACTGCAACCTTCGACTGTGCCGATGCTCCCACCGCCACTGCCAAGAGTGCAAAAAGTAAAAAAATGCGTTTCATAAATTTATTTTGGTTTGATTTTTTTCTGCGACAAAGATAATATAAATAGTAAAACCATACCCTTGAGGTATGGCGAAACGCCCAAAACGGGGGGCAAACCGCCCAATGGCGGGTGTCAAATGAAGGGTGAAATGACGACTTTAGAGGGTCATCTTATAGACATTCGTGATTTTTTGCTCAAATCCCGCGTTGCGATAGAGTTCGTTTGCGGCGATGCGCGAAGGGTTTGAGGTGAGCATCAGAGTGCAGGGTGAGAGTGTGCCGACATAGGCGATGGCGTATTCCACAAGCATCTTGCCGTAGCCCTTGCCGCGGTGGGCAGAATCAACCACCACATCCTCAATCCACGCCTTGCGACCCGTTGGTGAAGAGTAGGTGCCAACGGTCAGTGTACCAACAACTTCGCCCTCCTCGCGGAGTGCAAAAACGGTATTGCCCTCGGCGATAATGCGCTCAAGATGAGCCTGCGTGAAGTCAATCGGCGAAGAGGTTAATTGCTTGAGCAGTCGTGAGATAGCCTCGGCAGTTGCTGTATCGGCGGAGGTCAGGCGTATGATATCGGTGTTACTCATTGCGTTACAAATTGTGGGGCGAAAAATCCATTTCCCCAGAGTGCTCTGGTTTTAGGATGTGAAGATAAGCAAAATTATGAAATGCACCACCTTGCTTTGTTGAAATTATGCCAAAATTATCTCTTTTGTGCTCGAAAACAAGGGTGGGGTAGTGGTCATTTAAGGAATATTGTTGGTCAAAAACGCATTGCTGAAAAGCGGTGGTAAAAAAGGTTGAATTACGGCAACGATTTGGCGCTTGCCGAAAGTCGAAAATAGCCTAATTTTGCCTCCGCAGCGGGAAAATCGGCGTGCGGAATGGTCAGTTTGTACTATATACAAGCAAAAAACTCAAAAACTTGAAAACTTTTTTTGTTTTTCAGTTTTCTGTTGCTATATTTGCGGGTCTAAAAATTGAGGATAATGACGCAGCGAGAAAAAATAGTAGAACGCGTTTCGCAGATGATTAAGGCTGTCGGTGTGAAATCCGTCAGAATGGATGATGTTGCCAGCGACCTGGGAATGTCGAAGCGAACTCTGTATGAGATGTTCGGCGACAAGGAGGAGTTGATGAGCGAGAGCATCCTTCATATGATGATGGAGCGTCAGAAACTCGTCGGCGAGAGTGTCGTGGGATGCGACAATATGCTTGAGGTGCTGTTGCGTAGCGTGCGTCTGCTCTGCAACAATGGCGAGGTGGAGGATATGGAGAAGAGATTGATGTTTAATCTCAAGAAGTTCTACCCCAATGTCTATGAAAAGGTGCAGCGTGCCCACGCCGAGCAGGGTCTGGCGGGCTTGCAGTATGCGCTTGAGAAGTGTCTGGAGCAGGGCTACATTGACCCAAATATTGATGTTGAGTTGATGGCTCGTTTGTTCTTCACCACTTCGGGTGTTCTGTTGCGAGATGACAATGTGATGATTCCCGAGGAGGTGACACGCGAGGAGGCCTTCGGCGCTATGGTGGTCAATTTCCTGCGTGGTCTTTCTACTGTGAAGGGCTTGCAGGTCATCGACGAGATTTTGAGCCACGAGCCACGCCCACTGAAGTTGAGCGAGCGTAGAGAAATGAAATAATTAATGTAAACACAAATAGGAAAAAGTATGAAACTGAAGAATCTCTTTTATGCGTTGGTGGCGCTTATGTGCGTCACAGCGGTGCCTGCAGTGGCACAGGAGAACGCCGAGGCTTCGCAGAATGAGCCACTCGTGCTGACGCTCGAGGAGGCTTTGAAGATTGCCCTCAGCGAAAACCCCACGGTGAAGGTTGCCGATCAGACTATTGAAGTGAAGAAGTACGCCAAGAAGGGTGCTTACGCGTCGTTGTGGCCCGAGATTTCAGCCTCGGCGACCTATCAGCGCTATATCAAGAAGCAGCGTCTGCACTTTAATGGTCAGGATATCGAGGTGGGTACTGCAAACAACATTTCTGCTGGTGTGAACGCAGCTTTGCCTTTGGTGAATGCACAGTTGTGGAAGTCGTTGAAACTCTCGGCTATGGATGTTGAGTTGGCAGTTGAGCAGGCTCGCTCATCACGCATCGATATGGTTGAGCAGGTATCAAAGGCGTTCTATCAGGTGCTTCTGGCGAAGGACTCTTACGATGTATATAAGCGCGTTTATGATAACGCCATCGAGAACCACAAGATTGTTGAGAAGCGTTACTCGGTGGGTCAGGTGTCGGAGTATGACTTCATCCGCTCGCAGGTGAGCGTGGCTAACGCCGAGCCTAATGTATTCAACGCCGAGAACTCAATCGTGTTGGCTTTGTGGCAGTTGAAGGCTTTGCTGGGCGTTGATTTGGCAAAGGATATCGATTGCGCTGGTTCGTTGGCTGACTTCGAGGCTATCCTTACATCTCACATCGAGATGGATGGTGACCTCTCGGCGAACTCTACAATGCGTCAGTTGGAGATTCAGGAGCAGATGCTCGACAAGACCCTCGAGGTTAAGCGTGCCGCAAACATCCCAAGTTTGGCACTCTCAATCGGTTACAACTATGTGGTGATGAACGAAACCTTGAATTTCTCGGAGTATCAGTGGAACCCATATTCTGTGGCTGCCTTCTCGCTCAACATTCCAATCTTTGCGGGTGGTAAGCGTCGTGCCGAGATTAAGCAGGCGGAGATTAACTTGAGCAACCTCAAGTTGCAGCGCGAGAACACCGAGCGTCAGTTGCGTACTGCGCTGATGTCATATTATAGCAATATGCTCACCAATGTGAAGCAGTATCACGCAGCGGCACAGACAATCTCGCAGGCAAAGCGCGGTTATGAGATTGCCGTGAAGCGTTACGATGTGGGTGGTGGTACACTGGTCGATGTGGATAACTCACAGCTCGCATACACACAGGCGGAGCTCACTCGCTCGACAGCCATCTACAACTACCTGATCAATCAGGTCTCAATGACCAAGATTCTGGGTACACAGCAGGTAAACGAATAGCAGGAAAATTAAAAACGAAGAATAGATATGAAAATGAATGGAATTTTGAGAACACTCCTCGTGGGTGGTGTTTGCTTGGCAAGCGTTGCTTGCTCGTCGAAGAAGAGTGCCGAGGTAGCGGCAGAGCCAGTGGTTGAGGTTAAGCCTAAAGTGACAACATCGGTTGTTCACATCGAGGCAGTTGATCAGCAGAGCGTATTCACAGGTAATGTGGAGGGCTACGCTGTGAACAACATCACTCCACAGCAGCCCCGTCGTATCACACGCCTTTTGGTGGATGTGGGCGACCGCGTAGCGGCTGGTCAGAAGGTGGCAGAACTCGATAACGCTGCTCTGGCACAGGCAAAGGCACAGTATGAGAACACCAAGGCTAACTACGAGCGTTCAAACGAGTTGTATCAGTTCGGTGGCGAGTCAAAGGCTAACTGGGAGGCTATGAAGACCTCTTATGAGGTAGCGAAATCTACTTACGAGAACCTGCTCGAGAACACCACTTTGGTATCACCTATCTCTGGTGTAATCACAGCGCGTAACTACGACATCGGCGATATGTGCGGCGGTCAGCCAATCTTCGTTGTTCAGAAGATTAACCCTGTGAAGATTAAGATTAGCGTATCGGAGTCACTCTATACTCACATAAAGAAGGGTATGGAGGTTGAGGTTGAGTTCGACGCATTGCCAGAGCAGAAGTTCACTGCAAAGGTATCGCGCATCACTCCATCTATCGACCCATCTACTCGCACATTCCCAGTTGAGTTGGTATTGGCAAACGCAAAGGAGATCGTTAAGCCAGGTATGTACGCTCGCGTGACAATGAACTACGGCACACGCCAGAGCATAGTTGTGCCTGATATGGCTGTTGTAAAGCAGCTCGGCTC